>DASWPR010000507.1:0-37294 GCA_036398455.1 Dokdonella sp. | reverse complement strand
CTGCTCGATCGTATCCGTCGGCACCGGCGAGGTCCCCGGCACCATGATCAGATTGTTCGCGCCGCCAAACACGGCATTCAGACCTTCGCCGACATCGGGCGAGGATTGCGGTCCCGTGTTCCTGGCGATGATCGAACTCTGCAAATTCGCCGGGAAGCCATCCTGGAACAGTCCCGCGCCGAGCGCCAGCGCTTCGGTGTTGAATGCGATCGTCGAGTTCGCCAGGGTCAGCGCGGCATGCGACAGCACGCCGCCGATGGTGTTCAGCGTCGCGCTGTTGCCGGACACGGTGCTGTCGACGATCTCGCTGGCCGGATTCGTGTCGCCGCCCTTGAGCAGCATCCCGCCGACCGTGCCGGCGCTGTTGCCGGAAATCGTCGAAGCATGGATTGCCGCGCGTCCATTCGCGATCAGTCCACCGCCGCTACCGCCCGGCGCATAGACCGACGATGCCGAGTTGCCGGAGATCGTGGAATAGTCGACTGCGGCTTCACCGGTCATGTAGGCGCCGCCGCCTTTGGCTGACCCCTGCGGCGCAGCGCTGGTCGCGCGGTTGCCGCTGATCGTGCTGGTCGTCATCGACAGGTCGCCGCTCACGTACGCACCGCCGCCGACCGCGTTGCCGAGCGAGGTGTAGACCTCGTTGTCCTCGATCTTGCTGGCGACCATCGCAAGGATGCCGCTGACGAACAGGCCGCCGCCGCGATAGGTACTGGTTCCCGCGTTGCCGATGACCTTGCACGCGCGCACGTCGACGTCGTTCAACTGCACGTTGCCGCCGGAATAGACGCAGCCGCCGGCGAGGTTGCCGTAGCCATGCGTCAGCGTCAGCCCCTCGATGTAGAGAACGCCGCCGCCGGAGTGCTGGAAGATGCGGTCGTAGTGGTTGCCGTCGATCGTGACCGCCGACGAACCCGGACCGATCACACTGATGAAGCTCGGCAGCTCGACGCGCCCCGTCGTCAGCGTGATCTGGCTGCACTGCAGCTGCGTCAGGTCGATGGTGTCGGTGTTGCCGGCCATCTGCGCCGCCGCGCGCAGGGAACCACTGCCGCTGTCCTGGCAGCTGGTGACTGGAATATTGGTCGCGTGGACGATGCTCGCGCCGCACACCGCCAGCAGGCATGCGACGAGGGGGCGCAGGGCAAGCGTATCGAGGGAATGAGCGGTGCGGATGGGCATGTCTGGAACTCCGATTCGGCGAAGACGATCACGAAAGCTTTGCTGCCGCTAAAGGCCAATAACGAGGTTTTGCGCCGAACTCCGACATGCCTTGCCTGGCACGATGAACGCAATGGCTCCAGATCGCGCTGCTTTCTGCGTCCGAACCGGCACTCGCCTCGTATGTTCTCGTAGCGACACCTTGCGAAGGACGACGGGCCGGCATGCGAAAGATTCCGAGATCACTCCTGGCGCTCGCCAGCCTGCCTTTGCTGTGTGCGTGCCAGGCAGCGTTCTTCCAGGCGGTCGACAGCGGAAGCGCCGCGATGGCGCCCGCGTCGTACACCTACGCGGCCGATCGCGGCCTGCAGCTCGACGTGTATCGTCCGGCAGGCGCGAACGCACCCGTGCCGGTCGTGCTGTTCTTCTACGGCGGCAGCTGGCGCACCGGCGAGCGTGCGCAGTACGGTTTCGTCGGGCGCGCGCTGGCGTCACGCGGCGTGCTCGCGATCGTCGCGGACTACTGCAAGTTTCCGGCATGCCGCTTTCCGGGCTTCGAGGAAGACGCGGCGCAGGCCGCGCGCTGGACGATCGATCATGCCGCCGAACTCGGCGGCGACAGCCGTCGCGTCTTCCTGATGGGCCATTCGGCCGGCGCGCAGATCGCCGCGCTGCTGGCGACCGACCGGCAGTATCTCGCGGCTCACGCCCTGCGACCGGACGCATTCGCCGGCGTGATCGGCGTCGCTGGCCCGTACGATTTCCTGCCGCTGACCGATCCGAAGCTGATCGAAGTGTTCGGCGCACCATCGCAATGGCCCGCATCGCAGCCGATCCGTTTCGTGGCCGGCAACGAGCCGCCGTTCCTGCTCCTGCAAGGCGACGCAGACCGGATCGTCGAACCGCGCAACAGCTCGGCGATGGCCGACGCGCTGCGCGCCAAAGGTGATGCGGTCAGCTTCAGGCGCTACGCCGGCGTGGGTCACTTCCGCATTCTGGCGGGCATCCGCTTTCGATCGCTGGCGACGACGCTCGAGGATGTGGTTGGGTTCATCCAGAAGACGCCGCGGGCTGGCTTGCTGCACTTGCACCCGTAGCACCCGCGGCTTCAAACGAGGGCAGACCGCGGCTGGCTTTGTCACCGGTGCCTGCGCGATGATTCGCACGCTGCGAGTGGCGCCCGACGAGCGTCGCGCCGCATTCCCAAGTACCGTCTGCTCGGCGGGTGCGGTTGCATGGCCGTGACAGGCCATCGCGCCGGCGCTCGCACTGGCGTTCGGCGTAGTCAGAAGACACCCGCCAGGATCTCAAGGAACCCCGTAATGGCAAACCAAGCCATGCAGGATCTACCTGCAGTCCATGAGTCTCGCCGGCGCTGGCGCACCGCGATCATCACGATGATGACCGGACGCACGCTGGAAGCATGCGTCGAGAGCGGACGGGACAATATTCTTCAGCTGCGGCTGATGGCGGCCCTGATGGTCGTTCTTGGTCACAGCAACATTGGCGGCCCGGGCAGCATTCGCTACGACCCCGTCAACTATTTTCTTCCGCATACCTGGGTTCATCCAATCGGATTGATGATCTTCTTCACCATCAGCGGCTTTCTGATTTCGCTGTCGTTCGTGAGACGCCCTCAGCTATTGCGATTCCTGCGCGCACGCGCACTCCGCCTGTGGCCCGCATTGATCGTCTGCCTCGTGCTTTGCGCTTTCGTACTCGGTCCATGGCTGACCAGCGTTCCGCTGCACGAGTATTTCTCGACCAGCAGACCCGACAATCCATACCTCTATGTCGCATATCGCGCCTCGATGCTGAAGGGCGTGAACGAGCTTCCCGGTTTGTTCCGGACCACGACGAGCGTGGCGCCGGGCGCGGTCAACACGCCCTTGTGGTCACTCGTTGTCGAAGCCACCATGTATTTGTGGGTGGCTGGCGCAGGCGTGCTGCGCCTGTTCCGGTTTCCGTGGCTCACCAGCATCGGTATCGCGACGCTATTCAGCGTGACCCTTCTATGGCCCATGATCCAGGGCATCGCGCCACCCTATGTATTGATGATCGAGGGATTCTTCGGCGCCGGTGCAATAGCCTGCCTGCTGCGGCGACATATCCCCGTTTCCACGGGCCTCATGCTGCTGCTGGCAGCCGCCTGCTTCGCAGCGCGAAACAGCGTGCATGCGACTCCATTCACTTGGCTCGCAGTCGCCTACTTCGTTTTTTGGTTTTCGTATGTGCCCCGCTTGCCGCCCATGCCATATCAGGCGGACCTTTCTTATGGCGCATACATCTGGGCCTGGCCCGTCCAGCAAACGGTGGTGCTGCTGACGCATCTGAATGAGCCGCTATACATTTTCGCGATCACGCTGATTTTCCTGCTTCCGATCTCAGCGGCTTCGTGGTTCTTCATCGAGAAGCCCGCGCTGCGGCTCAAGGATCGCCGACGCTTTCGAACGGCTCGCCGCGACTTGGCAGAGTCGGTGGCGATCTAGTCGTAAATCGGAATCGGTGCCGACTTTCCTGCGCGGCCTCATCAGTCCGCAACGTTTCGTGATCCGCGGTGATACTGGCGCAATGATCGCGCGCAGCAGGTCTCGACCACCTGGAAAATCCATCCTGATTCGGGCTTCGGACACCGCCACAGGCCATTCAGATAGCCGGATCGACCACGTCGATGTCGTAGTCGAAGTACTGGATCATCTCGCCGAAGGCCTTTTGCGGATTCAAGTAGTTGGCGCGTACGGACAGGTGATGGTGGCCCGCCGGAGGCGGCGCCAGCATCAGCGAGTAGCCGTCGCTCGCCGCAGGTGCGTAGGCTTTTGAGTCATCGATGTAGGTGGCGTCCACGAATGCGTCGAAGCACTGCTCGGTGCGCGCGCAATCGCTTGACGTCCGGGACGATCACTCCATCGATCTTTACGATTGCGTATTGAAGGTGATCATTGTTCACTGCCGCGCCGGCCTGCACTACGCAGTGCAGGAGAGCTGCGCAGAACGGCGCCTTTGGCCCGTACTGCGCAGCAGTAGCGCCCACTCAGTGCAGCGGTTCGCCGGTCAGGCGCAGGCTTTCGAAGTTCGCGACCAGTCGCGGCTCCAGTGGCGATCCGTCGAGCTGCGTCGTATAGGCGAGAAACTGGTCCGGTGCGATGCCGCCGCGTCGCGGGTCTTTGACCACCGGGCAGATTGCGTAGCGCAGCGGATCGCCGAAAGCGCGCGTCGTTTTTGTGATGTAGCCGCGGCTGTAGAGATTGTCGATGTCGCTGACGGTCTTGATGATCGGCGTGCCGTCGAGATCGCGACCATTGCGCGAGACGAGGTCGCTGAGCGCACGACGGCCATCCGCGGTGTTCAGCGCGCGCGGCGTGAAGGCGACCCAGGTGTGGATCCACAAACCCAGTTTGTTGTTGCTGAAGTAGCCGTTGCGCATGTCGAGCACGCTGGACTGGCGAAACGCCCCGAGCCCTTGCGGATCGGTTCCTGCCCGCGGGAACAGGTATTCCGGACTGCTGTCGGCAGTTTGCCGCGTACGACGCCCGGCCGCGTTGTTGAGAAAAGCATTGCCGCGCAAGCCGCCGAGCACCGTGAAGTACCACGGACTGCCGCTGTGGTCGTAGGCCGGCAAGCTCAGCAGCATGCGCACGTTGCGCTGGTAGCTGAAGAAAGGCAGGTCCTCGGTGGCCAACGGCAGAACCGCCTCGCGGCGGCCGTCGATGGCGGCAGGGTCGATGCCGTTCTGCAGGTAATACGCATCGGTGAAGTCGTACAGGCGATCCTGCGTCGCGGCCGTCGTCAGCATCGGCACGACGCAGAACGCGAAGGCCGCCATCAGATTCAAGGTTTTCATCGGTCAATCCCCAGTGAAATAACGCACCGACGCGACGGCGTCACGGGTCACGTGGCTCGGCCCTCATGGTCGGACCACCAGCGCACCGGGTCGATGTGCTGGCAGCGTCCGGCTTCGAGTGCGCGTTGGCGATAGGGAGTTCCACTCAGCGGGGCGCGCGGGGTTCTACCCAGTGCGGGGAAATAAATCGACGACGTACCGTCTTGACGCGACCGCCGCGCGTCGAAGTCGCTACTGTAGCGGCGCCACCCGATGCTTCGTCGAAAATCACCTGCGGCAGATGAAAAGTGTCTCTGACCCCGTTCTCGGACCCCGTTCTCGACGGCTACTCGCGTGCAGGGGCAGGATTCGTTCGCAGCCGATACAGGTTCTCACTGAAACCCACGATCCGCGTATCGCGTGTGATCAGCACCGGAACGCGGCTGAAACCCAAGGCTTGGTATAGGCGATGGGCTTCTTCGGAGGTGTCGATTTCGTAGACCCGATAGTCGGCCTTGGTCGCATCCAGAAGGTCGCGCGCCCTGCGGCAGTAAGGGCATGTCGAGGTAGAGAACAGCACGGCGGAATGTTGGGCCGCATCGACGATCTTCGAATAGTCACCGGCCTCGACCGATGGCGACGCATTCATCGCCCCCATCGCTCGGACACCGATCCAGCCGATCGCTGCGCCGGATACGATCACAGCCAGTGTCAGCGCAAGGTGCTTGAGCTGGCCTTCCTTCATGGTATTGACTCCCGTTTCACGGCGGCAGATGGCGACATCCGTATCGCCCAATAGTCGGCGAGGGCCTGCGCCTTACATGCCGTACACCATGCAACACCACCACACCGGAAGCCACGTTCCGGCGCATGCCGCAAGATCGTCGCCGCCCGCGCAGCCAGTCCCGCCACCGCCTCTTGGAAGGGCCTGCGCCGTGGTAGCCGCTGCGCCCAGCGCAAGGCCGAATACCAGCGGACGCATGTAGGTGAAGATCATTCGTTTCATCGATTGCTCCTGAAAGTTTTGAACTGCCGTCATGCGACGACCTATTGGGTAACGCCGTTTCGGCGCGCGCATGGACATCGGCACGGGCAACGCCGCGACCGCCGGACGCTGCTTCTCTCAACGTCCGCGATTCGGATGCCGAGCGAGTTCTACAGGCGCCTGGAAGGGATGAGCCCAATCGTCCGCTGCCGGTAACTGTCAGCGAGTCCCTCGGCCCTTGCCCCGCAGGTGGTGACGCCGGCGCAACGCCACTGGGCGGTGAGCTGGCTGAAGGAGACGAAGTCGGTAAGCGAGCGCTGCGTCATCGGGGCCGTATCGACAACGTGCCGGCGGCGGAGGCGCGCCTGCTCGATCTGGCTCACGCGCGTGCGGCGTGGGGTTGTCCGGAGCTGCATCGGCAACTGCGCCACGAAGGGCATTGGATCAATCACCAGCGGACCGAACGGCTGTATCGGCAGCACGGCCCGTCGATCCGGGGCCGTCGGCGAAGGTGCCTGATGCGGCAAGTCCGCAACCCCTTGTTGCAACCGATCCGCCCAGGTCCGTGCTGGTCGATGCACTTCATGCGCGACAGCCTGGCCGACGGCCGCGCGCGTCGCACGTTTGACGTGATCGGTGTGGCCTTCAATCGGACAACAGCGCACCGAGCCGCCGCGAATCCGACGACCACCAGATGGCCGTCGCCTTGCCGTGCACCTGCGACCGCGTGTACGGCCCCTCGGTGCGGCTGTCGACGCTGTTGCCGCGATTGTCGCCCATCAGATAAAGCTCATCGTCATCGAGTTCGACGTCCGCAAACCGCATCCAGTTCGGCGCCATCAGGTCCGCGCCCTGCTGATGCGTATGCGCTTGCAACACGCCATCGACCTGCAGGCGCGCATCGTCGATGACGACATGCTGGCCGCCCAGGGCGACGATGCGGCGCAGATTGCGCTCGCCGGGACGGCGGATCGAATCGGTGACGACGATATCGCCGACACGCAGCGATGCGAGCGTGGGCGGCCGCGTATCGACGACGATGAGATCTCCGGGTTCGACTGTCGGCGCCATGCTGCCGGAGGGGATGCGATACGTCGCATAGCCGAGCATCGATTCGCGGTTCGCGACGAGCAGCAACGTCGACACGCCGACGGCAGCCGCCAGCAACGGATAAAAATACCAACGGTTGTACCAGCGCAGCCGATACTCGCGCCGCTGCGCGCGCGCGAATATCCAGACGAACACGATCGAGGCGATCTTCACCCCCACGGCAAGCGCGATGTAGCCCAGAAGCCCCTGCGGCGACAGCAGCCATCCTGCCCGCCCCGCCAGCACCAGCGCAGCGACCGTCAGCAGCCATGCAACGATGTACCACGCAAGTCGGCCGACGTAGGCGAATCCAGCGGGCAGACAGAGGATCGCCAGCAGCACCGCGAGCCACGGTCTACGCGGGGCAGCCCCGGGATCGGATAGTTTGCGCAGTGGTGGGTCGGAAGCGGAATTCGTCACGTGTTCGCCTTCAAGGCATAGATGAATCGAGGTCGGTACTCATTCGTGTGATGGCCCGGATAACACGATCTCGATGACAACCACTCCGCCCGGCCGGACGGACTCCCTGGAAATGCCACGGCCGGTCAACAGCAAGCCGGCAAACACAACGACGGATGATCTGAGCATTGCGAAGTCCACCGCTGATTCTGGCCTCGACTTTGCGATGATGATGGACAAGCCCTACCGCCGCCATCTGCCCATGCCGTTCACCCCTGCCAACGACGGACTCCTCTACGAAGAACGCGGCAGCACGTCCTCGCTGCGCAGCCTGTTCGTGACCGCCGGCGTGACAGCCATCGTGTGTTCGTTCTTCTTCGTCGACTTGATCCGCCAGACCGGCGTTCCATCCACGCCGGCCAAGGCGGGCGGCATTGTCGCTTCGGTGGCCGGAATGTTGGGGTTCTGGTGGTTCGGCGGATTTTGTTTGAAGCACGGGCTGTTTACGCCCCAGCAAACCGTGTTCTTCGACTCGCGCCAGCAGCGCATCGTCCATAGCGGACGCTCGCCGGCGCGCGGGCTGCGGGAAGTGCACCATCGCTTCATCGACGTCGCCGGCGTCGAGGTCGGTGTCGACTTTCCGGAAGACGGCGAGCCGGTGCTCAAGCTCCGCGTACTGCTGTCCGGCGCGCAGCCGATTCTGTTGTACGTGGACGGCGGCCGCGGCGAAGCGGAACATTGGGCGGACGAGGTGCGGGGCGTGCTGGGCCTGCATCGCCGCAGGCCTTGATGTGATCGGCGCCCTAAGTTGGACTCGAACCAATGCTCCTTGATCAACAGTCAAGTAGCCAAACTACCCGCACTTCGAATATCCACAATTCAAACACGTCGCACACCCATCCATCAGGATGACGGCGTTGGTATTGCACTTGGCGCACATGGCCGCGCCAGGCGGGAACGCGGCAGAGGCAGCCGGTTCGATCGCGGCGGTTTCGGCGCCGGCGCCGGCCAGGTCGGCGGCGATGGATCCCCGCTTTCGCGAGGATGACGAATCTTCGGGGGACTCGCTTACTCCGCTATTTTTTTTTAGGCGCGAATCGTAGATCGCGCGCTTCTCGGCGATCAGGGCGCGCTGCTCGTTGGACATGTCCGGGTCGTGCAGCAGGCCGATCATCTTCAGGTGCTGTTCGATCACGCTGCCGAGTTCGGCGACGATGCTCGGCATGTAGACGCCGCCGGCCTTGAAGTAGCCGCCGCGCGGGTCGAATACGGCTTTCAGTTCCTCCACCAGGAACGTGACGTCGCCGCCCTTGCGGAACACCGCGCTCATGATGCGGGTCAGCGCGACGATCCACTGGAAGTGGTCCATGTTCTTCGAGTTGATGAAGATCTCGAACGGGCGGCGCAGCTCATGCACCGTGCCGGCGTTCAGCACGATGTCGTTGATCGTGACGTACAGCGCGTGCTCGAACAGGGGCGACTTGATCTTGTAGGTGGCGCCGATCAGCGTCTCCGGGCGCTCCACCTTCTCGTGCATCTGGATGATTTCGGCGATCGAAACCGCCGGCGCGCTGCTGGGCGCGTCCTCGGGCGGCACGACCTTCACGGTCTCTTCGGGTTTGACGACGCTGTAGCCCTTGATCTTCTTGCTGATCTTCATGCGCTTGCCTGGATCGTGGTGCGGAGGTGGGGGGGGCGGAATTCAAGCCGGATGACGGGCGCCGCGCGCAATCGGCAGCGGCGCCCGGCGCGGGCACGCGGAGTTATTTCTTCTTCGCGGCCTTCTTCGCGGGTGCTTTCCTGACGGCTTTCCTGGCCACCTTCTTGACCACCTTCTTGGCGGCCTTCTTGGCGGCCTTCTTTGCCGGCGACTTCTTCACCGCGGCCTTCTTGGCAGCGGCTTTCTTCGCAACTTTCTTCGCAACTTTCTTGGCTGCCGGTTTTTTGGCGGCCTTCTTCGCGGCGACAGCCTTCTCCGCAGCGCTCTTGTGCGCCATGTCGGCACGGTGCGCGCGTTCGTAGGTCTGGATGTCCTTGAACGAGCCGTCGGCGTTGCGGACGGCGTAGAGCTTCTTGCCGGCACTGCTGTACATCGTGGTGCGTCTGCGGGTTGCCATGCGCTTCTCCATTGCGGCTCTGGACGACCTCGCCACCGGTCGACCGCCGCGGATCGACCGGTGACGCAACAGGCGTTCGGCTTACTTGCGCTTGCCGGCCTTCTTCACGGCCTTCTTCACCACCTTCTTGGCGGCGGGCTTCTTCGCAACTTTCTTGGCGACTTTCTTGACTGCCTTCTTGACCGCCACCTTCTTCGCGGCGACCTTCTTGGCGACCTTCTTCACCGCCTTCTTCGCCGCGACTTTCTTGATGGCCTTCTTGGCTGCTTTCTTCACCGGTGCGGCCTTCTTGGCGACTTTCTTGGCAACTTTCTTCGCCACCTTCGCCGCCGCCTTCTTCAACGGTGCGGCCTTCTTCGCCGCTGCCTTCTTGGCAGCCGCCGGCTTCTTGGAAACGACCTGCTTGGCCTTGGCGACGACCGCCTGCACCTTGCGGGCCGCCTGCTTGCGCGCCTTCACAGCGGTCTTGGCGACCTTCTTCGCGGTGCTTTCGACGGCTGCCTTGGCATCGGAAGCGGCATTGCTGACCGAGGTCGCAACGGCGCCAGCCATGTCGGCGACGGCACCGCCGATCTGCGAAGCGCCTTCTTTCAAATGGTCGAACGAACTGCCGGAACTATCACCTTCACTATGCATGGTAGGTTCCCCTCTCCAGTCTTGTGAGCCTGATGGTTGGTACGGATACGGTGATCACGGGTTGCGTTGGGAACGACACTGCGACCGCTGCTCAGAACTTGCCGTGACCCTTCCGGGTCTTCGCGCATTCCTAGAACTTGCCGTAATACCCTTCCTTGAGAGCATCGAACAGGTTCGCCGCGGTGTGCGTTTCGCCATCGTACTCGATCTCTTCATTGCCTTTGGCCTCCACCACCGAACCGTCCTCGAGTTCGAAACGGTAAGTGGTGTTGGCTAAATCATGCTCCTTCACCAGCACTCCTTGGAAGGCCGCCGGATTGAAGCGGAACGTGGTGCATCCCTTCAGGCCCTGCTTGTGGGCGTAGCGGTAGATGTCCTTGAAGTCTTCGTAGGGGTAGTCGGTCGGCACGTTGGCGGTCTTCGAGATCGACGAGTCGACCCACAACTGCGCGGCGGCCTGGATATCGACATGCTCGACCGGACTGATGTCGTCGGCGGAGACGAAGTAGTCCGGCAGCTTTTCCTCCGGTTCCTGCGAGAGCGGCATCGCCTTGCCGTTGATCAGTTCGCGGTAGGCGAGCAGCTCGAAGCTGAAGACCTCGACCTTTTCCTTCGACTTCTTGCCGTCGCGGATCACGTTGCGGCTGTAGTGATGGGCGAAGCTCGGCTCGATGCCGTTGCTGGCGTTGTTGGCGAGCGACAGGGAAATCGTGCCGGTCGGCGCGATCGAGCTGTGGTGGGTGAAGCGCGCGCCGACCTCGGCCAGTTCCTGCACGAGCTCGGGCGCGACACCGGCGACGCGCTGCATGTAGCGGCTGTATCTGGCATGCAGGACGCGGCCCGGGATCATATCGCCGAGCTTCCAGCCGTCGGCGGCCATCTCCGGCCGCTTGCGCAGCATCTCGCCGGTGACGCTGAATTCCTGCGTGAGGATCGGCGCGGGGCCTTTTTCCTTCGCCAGCGACAGCGCAACCTCCCACCCGGCCAGCGCCATTTCGCGGCTGACCTCCTCGGTGAATGCGACCGCGTCCGGCGTGCCGTAGCGATGCTTCAGCATCGTCAGGGTGGAACCGAGGCCGAGGAAGCCCATGCCGTGGCGGCGCTTGCTCTCGATCTCCGCGCGCTGCTGCGGCAGCGGCAGGCCGTTGATCTCGACCACGTTGTCGAGCATGCGGGTGAACACGCGCACCACCTCACGGTATTCCTCCCAGTCGAAGCGCGCCTTCGGGCCGAACGGGTCGCGTACAAACGTGGTCAAGTTCACAGATCCCAAAAGGCAGGAGCCGTAGGGCGGGAGTGGTTGCTCGCCACAGGGGTTCGTAGCGCGGATGTGCTCGCACCACCAGTTGTTGTTCATCTCGTTGACGCGGTCGATCAGGATGAAGCCCGGTTCGGCGTAGTCGTACGTCGAGACCATGATCATGTCCCACAGGTGGCGCGCCTTGATGTGCCCATAGATCTTGCAGGCCACCAGGCCGTCGTCACGCACGACGTAGTTCTTGTGCGTCGGCCATTCGCGCCAGACCACCTTGGCCGCGTCGGTCAGATCGATCTCGCCTTGTTCCTTGACGTGGATCGGAAACACCAGCGGCCAATCGGCATCGTGCTCGACCGCATCCATGAAGCCGTCGGTGATCAGCAGCGACAGGTTGAACTGGCGCAGGCGGCCGTCCTCGCGCTTGGCACGCACGAACTCCTTGGCATCCGGATGGCTGATGTCGAACGTGCCCATCTGCGCGCCGCGTCGCCCGCCGGCGGACGACACCGTGAAGCACATCTTGTCGTAGATATCCATGAACGACAGCGGGCCGGAGGTGTAGGCGCCCGCACCGGACACATACGCGCCACGAGGTCGCAATGTGGAAAATTCATAGCCGATTCCGCAACCGGCCTTCAGCGTAAGCCCGGCCTCGTGCACCCGATCGAGGATGTTGTCCATCGAATCCTCGATGGTGCCCGACACGGTGCAGTTGATCGTCGAGGTTTTCGGCTTGTGTTCCTGCGCGCCGGCGTTCGAGGTGATGCGCCCGGCCGGGATGGCACCGCGGCGCAGTGCCCACAGGAAACGGTCGTACCAGTAGTTCTGCTTTTCCAGCGTCGCCTCGACATCGGCGAGCGCCTTGGCGATGCGCTGGTAGCTGTGATCGATCGAGGTATCGACCGCTTCGCCCTGTTTGGATTTCAGGCGGTATTTCTTGTCCCAGATGTCGTATGAAGCTGGCTGCAGCGGAATGTCCGCCGCGCCGCGCGCGAGTTGTTCGAGGCGCACCGTGCTCATTCTTGTTGTTTCTCCCGAGATTCCTGCGGACCTGTTGCGTCCGACCTGCTTGCCAGCGTCGACCCTGCAGCGCTTTTGCAGCCCCTTCTCTGCGAAAACGGCTGCGCACAGCGCGACCCGTCGATGCAGTCGTCAGCGCTGTTTGCGGCATTCGTGTCGACGATCTGTTGCCCCGTATCGCGTACTTGCAGCGTGTCGTCGGCGCGCCCGCGCCATTCAATCGCGCTATTCGATCCGACCCAATGTATAGGTTAGGTGAACGCGGCCCAACACAATATATTGTGTCGCCCGAGCGATACCGTACCCCTGCGAACTCTTGAAGTAAAGTGCTTTTTTGTGCCTTTGTCGCGCCCTCGCCGCGAAGCTGAATGGCGACTCCGCGACTACTGAGAGAACGCTTGAAAGCGCGCGAACCGGACAGGATTTGTGCGGTCTGAGCGATGCCTCGATGCTTGCCTCACTTTCCGAAAAAGGACGTTTCCCCATGCCGAGAATCCGCCGCCTTTCCGTTTCCCTCGCGCTGGCGCTGGCCGCTCCGCTGCTGTTCGCGAGCACCGTGCAGGCGGCGCTGCCGCCGGCCATCGACGGCCAGACCTTGCCCTCGCTCGCGCCGATGCTCGAGCAGGTGACGCCGGCGGTCGTCAACATCGCCTCGAAGACGCGCATCGCGGTGCGCAATCCGTATTTCGACGACCCGGTCTTCCGGCGCTTCTTCGGCGTGCCGAACATGCCGCGCGAACGCGTGCAGCAGTCGCTCGGCTCCGGCGTCGTCGTCGATGCCGCCAAGGGCTACGTGCTGACCAACAACCACGTGGTGGAAGGCGCCGACGACATCGACGTGACCCTGGCCGACGGCCGCACGGTGAAGGGCAAGGTGCTCGGCACCGATCCCGATACCGACCTTGCCGTGCTGCAGATCGCCGCCGACAAGCTCAGCGCACTGACGCTGGCGGATTCGTCGAAGTTGCGCATGGGCGATTTCGTCGTCGCCGTCGGCGATCCGTTCGGCATCGGCCAGAGCGCAAGTTCGGGCATCGTGTCCGGGCTCGGCCGCAGCGGCCTGCGCAGTTCCGGCTATCAGAACTTCATCCAGACCGACGCCTCGATCAATCCGGGCAACTCCGGCGGCCCGCTGGTCAACCTGCGCGGCGAACTCATCGGCATCAACTCGCAGATCATCTCGCCCTCCGGCGGCAGCGTCGGCATCGGCTTCGCGATCCCGTCCAACCTCGCGGCGGACGTGATGCGCCAGCTGGTCGCGACCGGCGCGGTCAAACGCGGCGTGCTCGGCGTCGATGCGCAGGACCTCACGCCGGAAATTTCAAGAATGCTCGCGATCAAGGAAACCCGCGGCGCGGTGATCACGCGCGTGCGCGCCGGCTCGCCGGCCGAGAGCGCCGGCTTGCGCGCCGGCGACGTGATCGTGTCGCTGAACGGCAAGGCGGTGACCGGCGAGCAGGATCTGCACAACGTCGAGGGCCTGAGCGCGGCCGGCGCCGCGGTCAACGTCGGCGTGCTGCGCGACGGCCAGCCGCTGACGGTGAACACGGCGCTCAAGGCGACCGAACTGCAGACGCTGAAAGGCGACGCGCTCGACCCGCGCCTGGCCGGCGTGCAGTTCAGCGAACTCGGCGACAGCATGCGCCGCCAGGGCATCGGCGGCGTCAGCGTCAGCCGCGTCGCCGAAAACAGTCGTGCCTATGCGAACGGCCTGCGCAGTGGCGATGTCATCGTCGCGGTGAACCGCCGCGACCTCGACGGCGCCGCGGATTTCGGCAAACTCGTCGGCGCGCATCCGCGCCAGCTGATGCTGACCCTGCTGCGCGGCGAGGAGGCGTATTACTTGCTGTTGCAGTGATCGCTGCCTGCAGCAGGGAAGCCTGAACCACGAAGGGCACGAAGGAAAAGCGGGCGCCTGATTTTTCGTCGCCCGACCTTCGTGTTGTTCGGGTTTCGATCTTTCGCTCCCCCCGGTCGCCGCAAAGGCGCGCCTGAACCGCACGATGTGACACGTGTTTGCGGCAGCGCTCGGGCGCGCGTGTTAAGGTTGCGCCCGCTTTTTGCCGACTTTCCTGCGCGAATCCCACACCATGCCGCTACGCCGCTTCCGCACATCTCTCGTTCTCGCGACTTCGCTTTTTTCGATCGTCTTTTTCTCGATCGCCTCACCCGCATTCGCAGCGAAGGCGCCCGCCGCGGCCGCGGCCGCGCCGTCGGCCGATGACCTGATCTGGCGCGGCGACCACGCGACCGGTCGCGCGCTGATGGAGGATCTCGCCAAGCAGTACGCGAAGGACAAGAAAGGCAAGATCTCGCTGCAGCCGTTCAGCACCTTGTCCGGGCTCGACGCCGTCGCGCAGGGCAGCGCGGATTTCGCCGGCAGCGCGCGCGCCAAGTATTCGCGCCGTCCGGAAGAAGCCGCGCTGAACTTCATCCCGGTCGCGCTCGACGGCGCCGTGCTGATCACGCATCCGAAGAATCCGGTCAGCAGCCTCACGCTGAAACAGATCCACGACATCTACTACGGCCGCATCACGAACTGGAAAGACCTCGGCGGCGAAGACAAACCGATCAACCTGTATGCGATCGCCTCGCCGCTGGACGGCGTCGAATACTCCTTGCGCGAACTGGTGTTCCGCAATGGCGACCAGCGCGTCGCCGCTCCGCGCCTCTACATCAACACCGCCAAGCTCGAAGAAGCGATCACGCTCGATCCGGCCGGCCTCGGCCTGTCGACGATGGCGAACACGTACGCCAACAAGGGCGTGAAGATGCTCGGCGTCGAGGGCGTCGGCGCGACCACCGCGACCGTCGCCGACGGCAGCTATCCGCTCTACATCACGCTGTATCTGGCCGAGCGCGTCGATTCGCCGAAGCAGGCCGCGATCGATCATTTCCTCGAGTTCCTGGCGACGCCGGCGGCGAAGGAGATCGCGCGCAGGCATCAGCTGACGCCGTACTCGGATGCCAGCGACGTGATTGCGCGCAACGATAAGCGCATGGCTTTCATCGACGAGCATGTCGGCCGCGATGCCACCGGCATTTCGGCGGCCATGGCGGCCGCCGGCGCAACGATTGCCGCGCCGACGGTTGCGGCAGCGGCCACGCCGACACCGGTCTCGGCGCCGCGCGCAACCCTCGAAGCCAAGAAGAGCATCGCGCCGACGGCCGAATCGACCCAGGTCGCCCGCGAGAATCTGGCCAAGGCGGAAGCGAAGAAGGCGGCGGCAAAGAAAGTCGCCGCGAAGCCGGATGCGGCGAAGAAGACCGAGGTCGCGTCCGTGCCGAAGAAGAAGGCGGAGCCGGCCAAGGCAACGGCGAAGGCTGCCGCGGCGAAGAAGGACGCCAAGATCAAGGCGACCGCCAAGGCGGACGCAGCCAAGCCTGCCAAGCCGGTCACGTTCGGCAACGTCAGCGGCGGCACGACCGGCGGCTGAGCAGGCGCCTGCCGCCGCATCGATGCGCATCCTCGCGGTCTCGCTCGATCTCGACGACACGCTGTGGCCGGTCGAGCCGGTCATCCAGCTGGCGGAGCGGCAACTCGACGAATGGCTGCGCGCGCACCACGGCGAAGTGGCCGCGCGATGGCCGATCGCGGCGATGCGCACATTGCGCGAACAGATCGCCGATGAACGCCCGGACCTCGCGCATGATTTCACCGCGCAGCGATTGCTGACGCTGCAGCGCGCGTTCGCCGCCTGCGGCATCGGCGAAGAACATGTCGATGCCGCCTTCGAGGTCTACTACACCGCGCGCAATCGGGTCGACTGCTACGACGATGCGCTGCCGGCGCTGGCCGCACTCGCAGCGCGCCTTCCCCTCGTCAGCATCTCGAACGGCAACGCCGATCTGCAGCGCATCGGCCTGCGCCAGCACTTCGCCCACTGCATTTCGGCGCGCGAATTCGGCAGCGCGAAACCGGCGGCGGCGATCTTCCACGACGCCTGCGAGCTACTCGGCCTCGCGCCGGAGAACGTACTGCATGTCGGCGACGACGTTCTGCTCGATGTCGTCGGCGCGCATGGCGCCGGCCTGCGCACGGCCTGGTTGAATCGCGGTTCGGCGGCATGGTCGGATCACGCCGCTGCCCTGCCGCAGGGACACGCCGCGATCGCGCCGGACCTCGAACTGCGCGATCTCGGCGAGCTTGCGCGCTGGATCGAGCAGAATGCCTGAGAATATCCGCCACGCCCGGCCTGCGGGCGGCGATGGGCGTGGCTTGGCGGCCTGACGGCACCGGGCCGCGGCATGCGCCGGAATGACGGGCCGGCGCGGTGACCACTACGATGAGGATTGCGATGGATGCCTGGATCTCCCCTGCCGACGCCGCCGGCGCAACGCCGCTGATCGCGGTCGATCGCGAGAGCTTCGCGAACGTCGTCGACACATTCGGCGCCGAAGCGAAACGCTGGTGCGCGGCGAACGGTTTTGCGGGCGAGAACGGGCGTTTCCTCGCCCTGCCCGGCACGGACGGCACGCCGATCGCGCTGCTCGCCGGCTGCGATCGCCGCGATTCGGTATTCGGTCTCGCCTCGCTGCCGGTGCGCCTGCCGGAAGGCCGCTATGCACTCGACCCGCGCGGACTTGCGCTGAATGCGAGCGACGTCGCCCTCGGCTGGGCGCTCGGCGCGTATCAGTTCACGCGCTATCGCAGGCCCGTGCGCGCGCCGGCGCGCCTGGTCGTGGACGCGGCGACGGCAGCGCATGTGGCGACCGTGGCGCCGGCGATCTATCACGTGCGCGACCTGATCAACACGCCGACCGAGGACATGGGACCGTCCGAACTCGCCGGCGCGGTGCGCGCACTCGCCGAACAGCATGGCGCGAGCTATCGCGAATGGGTCGGCGACGAGCTGCTTGCCGCGAATTTCCCGACCATCCATGCGGTCGGCCGCGCCAGCCATCGTGCACCGCGGCTTGCGCAGCTCACCTGCGGACCGGCCGATGCGCCGCATCTGGTCATCGTCGGCAAGGGCGTCTGCTTCGATACCGGCGGACTCGACATCAAGACCGGCGACGGCATGCGCTGGATGAAGAAGGACATGGGCGGCGCCGCGCACGCGATCGGGCTGGCCAGTCTGGTGCTCGCCGCGAAACTGCCGCTGCGCCTGACGCTGCTGGTTCCGGCGGTGGAAAACTCGATCGCGGCCAACGCCTACCGGCCGGGCGAAATCATCACGACACGCGCAGGCCTGACCGTCGAAGTCGACAACACCGACGCCGAAGGCCGCCTCGTGCTGTGCGATGCGCTCGCCTATGCCAGCGAGCAGAAACCCGATCTGATCCTCGACTTCGCCACGCTGACCGGCGCCGCACGCGTCGCGCTCGGTCCCGAGCTGCCGGCGCTGTTCGCCAATCGCGACGAGATCGCCGCCACCCTGCTCGACGCCGCGCAGACCACGCGCGACCCGCTCTGGCGCATGCCGCTGTGGCGGCCGTATCTCACGATGCTCGATTCACACGTCGCCGATCTCGCCAACGCAGGCGCCTCGCGCCACGCCGGCGCGGTCACCGCGGCGCTGTTCCTGGAGCGCTTCGTGCCCGAGGCGCAGGCCTGGGTGCACCTGGACGTGTATTCGTGGAACGACTCGGACAAGCCCGGCCATCCGCGCGGCGGCGAGGCGCAGGGATTGCGCGCGTATTTCGAGTTCGTGCGGCGCCGCTACGCGGCCTGAAGCCCGGCCACATCATCGGACCTCGCCGCTTCAGCGCTCGACGACACTGTCGAGCAAGGGCGAGGCGAACATGGCCTGCGGCGAGATGACGGCTTCCCCCAGCGGGATCGCGTTGCCGTAGCGCTCGCGCAAGCCGGCGCGCACGACCGGATCATCGAGCGCGAACTCAGCGAGGGTTTGCAAGGCTCCGATGCGGATACCCAGCGCACGGTCGAACATCTTCCAGACCAGTTCCGAGCAATAGATGCGCTGATCCGTCCATGCAAAGGCAGCGTCGTACGGCTTGCCTTCGAAGTCCCGCGTCGATTGCCGCAGCCGATCGATCTGCCGGTCCGACAACGGCGCATGCAGCCGCTTGACGACATAGTGCCCGCCCACACCGCGCTCGATCCATTCATCCAGAGGCGTCATGCGAACGGTACGTGCGGCCTCGAAGACGTACCTGCGTCCATGCGCACTGAGCACGACGCCCATATGGCTGTAGCGCGAGTGCGTCGCTTTCTGGATCGCTGCGCTCTGCGCAGAACGCGAGGTCTGGAAAATCAGATCGCCGTCAATGAGCGCCTGCGCGGAGCACGGGCGCGCGACTGCAAACCACGCGCCGATCAGTACAAAAAGAAGCGGCCGCCACGATCTGATCATGGCGGCCGCCTCGAACTCGTTGCCTGTGCCTTCAATCCACCTGCATCGGCGGCACCACGCCGTACGGCAGTACACGCGCGGCGAGTTTCATGTCGGTGCGGATCAAGCCGACTTCGTCGGCGAGGATATGCGCGGCTTCGTCGAGGACGACGTCACGCTTGCTCTTCGCTTCCTTCTCGCGCTTGAGGTCGCTGCTGATGTCGCGTTCGTCGGGCTGCAGGCCGTCGTCGCTGGAGACGACGTCGGCCTTGTCGCCGTCCGCGGCCTTGGTCGACTTGTCAGTGGCCGACTTGTCGGTCGCGGCCGCGACGGCGGCTTGATCGGCGATGTCGGTGCGCTTCGCCGTCTTGCGATCCTTGGCGTCGTCGCCGATCTTCTGCACCGTCTTCGAGGCCGGGTCCGCATCCGGCGTCGCGTGCCCGCTCGCAAGTTCGTCGCGCGCCTTGCGCTTGGCTTCCTGCTCGTCGCGTTCCTTGCGGCGTTCCTGCTCGTTCAGCGACACCGTCTTCTCGTCGCGCAGCTTGCGCATGTCGGCGAGGTCGGCCTCGAAATTCTGCCACTCGGCATTCTTGCCGGTGCGCTCGTTGTGGCGTTCGACCAGCATCGGCACGACCGGCTTCAGGTCCGCCACCGGCTGGTACTTGGCCGGTGCGATCGACGTCCACGGCAGCGCGTTGTCGTAGCTCGATTCGCCGAAATCCTTCGCATCGACGGTCAGCGGGAAGCTGATGTCCGGCGTCACGCCGCGCAGCTGGGTCGAGCCGCCGTTGATGCGGAAGAACTGCGCGATGGTCATCTTGACCTCGCCGAAGGTCGGCTTTTCGTTGTGCGCGACGTCGTCGAGGTCGACCAGGTTCTGCACGGTGCCCTTGCCGAACGAGGGCTCGCCGATGATGACGCCGCGGCCGTAGTCCTGGATCGCCGCGGCGAAGATTTCCGACGCCGACGCGGACGCGCGATTGATGAGCACGCCCATCGGGCCGTCCCAGGCCATGCCGGGCGTGGTGTCTTCTTCCGATTCGATCTGGCCGCCGGCGTTCTTGACCTGCACGACCGGGCCTTTGTCGATGAACAGGCCGGTGAGGTCGGTCGCCTCGGCGAGCGAACCGCCGCCGTTGTTGCGCAGGTCGACGATGACGCCGTCGACCTTGTCCTGCTTGAGTTCGGCGAGCAGCTTCTCGACGTCGCGCGTGGCGCTCTTGTAGTCCTTGTCGCCGCGGCGGCGCGCATCGAAATCCTGGTAGAACGTCGGCAGCGAGATCACGCCGACCTTGCGCGTGTGGGTGCCGTCCTTCACCTCGATGACCGACTTCTTGGCGGCCTGTTCCTCGATGCTGACCTTCTTGCGCGTCAGCGCGAGCATCTCGTGCTTGCCGTCGGTGCCGGCGTCGGCCGGCAGGATTTCCAGGCGCACGACGGTGTCCTTGGTGCCGCGGATCTTCTCGACGACATCATCCAGACGCCAGCCGACCACGTCGACCATTGCGCCGTGCTCGCCCTGGCCGACGCCGACGATGCGATCGCCGACCTTGATCTTGCCGGACAGCGCTGCCGGGCCGCCGGGTACGATCTCGCGGATCGCGGTGTAGTCGTCGTCGCGCTGCAGGACCGCGCCGATGCCTTCCAGCGACAGCTTCATCGCGATGTCGAAATTCTCAGACGCGCGCGGGCCGAGATAATTGGTGTGCGGCTCGATCGACGAGGCGTACGCGTTCATGAAGGTCTGGAACACGTCCTCGCTGTTGAGCTGATGGACGCGGTCGAGGTACGCCGCGTAGCGCTTGTCGAGCGTGTCGCGGATGTCCTTGTCGGCCTTGCCGGCCAGCTTCAGGCGCAGCCAGTCGTTCTTGATGCGCTTGCGCCAGAGATCATCGACCTCGGCCTCGTCCTTCGCCCAGGCCACCTTCTCGCGGTCGTACTGGTAGGTCTCCGCGACGCTGAAATCGAAGCCCTTGGCGAGCAGCGAGCGCGCATAGGCGACGCGTTCGCCGACGCGCTGCTCGTAGATGTTGAAGATCGCGTAGGGCGCGGCCAGGTCCTGGTCGTAGATCGCGTCGTCGAGCTTGTCCTTGTAGCCGGCGAACTTGTCGATGTCCGGCTGCGTGAAGAACAGCTTGTCGCCGTCGAGCGAATCCAGATAGCGCTTGAAGATCTGCTCGGACATGGCGTCGTCGAGCGGAGTCGGCTTGTAATGGAAACGGGTCAGGAAGCGGGTCGCCCAGACGGCCGCCTCGGTCTCGGACGGGGTCGCCTTGAGCAGCGGCGCGGCAGCCTCCTGGGTGGGCTTGGCGACCGCAGGATCGACAAGAACGGGACCCATCAGGGCCGTCAGCGCGACGCTCAGCAACAACTTCCGCATTACTGTCTCCGACTGTGGGACGAGGGGGCCTTCGGCCATGGATCGCCCGCGAACGGGCTCCTGCAAGACCAACCCATCAATAAATCATGCAACCTGTACGTAACCTGCGGCATGCGCCATCTCGTCCGCATGGTACGAGGAACGTACCATCGGACCCGATGCGACATGCTCGAAACCGATGCGGTAGCCGAGTTCTTCGAATGCCTTGAACTCGTCCGGCGTCCAGTAGCGCAGCACCGGATGATGGTGTGCGCTCGGCTGCAGGTATTGACCGATCGTAACCATATCGACATCGTGCGCGCGCAGATCGTTCAACGTCTCCTCGACCTGGGCGAACGTTTCACCGAGTCCGAGCATGATGCCGGACTTGGTCGGCACATCCGGGTGCTGCGCCTTGAAGCGCTGCAGCAGGTCGAGCGACCAGTCGTAGTCGGCGCCCGGGCGCACTTCGCGGTACAGCGCGCGCGGCGTTTCCAGGTTGTGGTTGAACACGTCCGGCGGATTGCCGGCCAGGGCTTCCAGCGCGCGCTCCATGCGGCCTTTGCCGCGGAAATCCGGGGTCAGGATTTCGATGCGGATGCCCGGGCTCTCGAAGCGCACGGCCCGGATGCAGGCGGCGAAATGCGCTGCGCCGCCATCGCGCAGGTCGTCGCGGTCGACCGAGGTGATGACCACATAGCGCAGGCCCATGTCGCGGATCGTGCCCGCCAGGTGCGCCGGCTCCAGCGGATCGGGCGCCTTCGGCCGGCCGTGCGCCACGTCGCAGAACGAGCAGCGCCGCGTGCAGACCTCGCCGAGGATCATGAAGGTGGCGGTGCCCTTGCCGAAGCATTCGTGGATGTTCGGGCAGGATGCTTCCTCGCACACCGTGACCAGGCGGTTCTCGCGCAGCTTGGCCTTCAGCTTGGCGACGGCGTTGCCGGGCGGGATGCGTACGCGGATCCAGCTCGGCTTGCGCAAGATGGGGGCGTCGGCGAAGGTCGCGCGGTTGCGCGCGATCTTGTCTTCGCCGAGTTGCTTGTCGAGCGGCGCCTCGACAACGGAAAGCGGAATGGTCTTGGCGTCGTTCATGCGCGGGGATCAGGCGGGCTCGCCGACGCGCGCAGCGTCGACGGGTATGGGAATGACAGGGGGAAGCGTCGCAGCGGCGGCCACCGGCGCGAGGCCGAACTGCCGCGCCAGTTCGCCGATGAGGACCGTTTCGACCTCGGCCAGCGAGCCTGGTCCGCCCAAGTCTAGCACCTGGGTGACCGCAAGGCCCTGATAACCGCAGGGATTGATCCGATGGAACGGCTCCAGGTCCATCGCGATATTGAAGGCCAGGCCATGGAACGAGCAGCCGCGGCGCACGCGCAGGCCAAGCGCGGCGACCTTGGCATCGCCGACATACACCCCGGGGGCGCCTTCGCGGCGCACCGCGACGATGTTCCAGGTGTCCAGGGTGTCGATCAGCGCCTGCTCGATGCGGTTGACCAGTTCGCGCACGCCGATCTTCAGCCGGCGCAGGTCGAACAGCGGGTAAGCGACGATCTGGCCGGGGCCGTGATAGGTGACCTGCCCGCCGCGATCGACCGGCACCACCGGGATGTCGCCCGGTATCAGCACGTGTTCCCACTTGCCGGCCTGGCCGAGGGTGAACACCGGATCGTGCTCGAGCATCCACAGCTCATCGGGCGTATCCGGCCCGCGCGCATCGGTAAAGGCCTGCATCGCGCGCCAGACCGGTTCGTAGGGTTGGCGGCCCAGGCGGCGCACCTGCAGTGATCGTTCCATCGCCGTCAAATGGGTGCGTCCGACATGTTCACAATCCCTGCATTGCGTGCACGAAACCGCCACGTCCGGCTTGCTAGACTCGCCGCACCGGGAATGCATAGGGGCGTGTCATGCGATTGCGGCCGATCTGTCGATGGATGGTACTCGTTCTTTTCGCGTGCTCGCTGTCCACGCAGGCCCACTCTCCCCCGCCGCCGCCCGAACCGGCCGACGAAGGCGACGACGCCGATGACGACAGCGACGCCATGACGGAGGCGTACGGCGAGCGCCAGGCCGCCCTGTTCGACCGATTGCGCGAAGACTCCTCGCCGCGTCAGCAGATATTGGTCGGCCACATCTATCTCGGCAACGACGATGCCGTGCCCACCGCGTTGCGGCCCAAGCGCGAGGACGTCGTCGCGCGCGCCGTGCAGCTCGCGCCGGACGATGCGTTCGTGCAATGGCAGGGCGCCAGCCTGGGCAGTTATACGAGCAGCCGCTGCGGGCCGACGACCTGGCCCGACGCCGAGGTCGCCAACCTGATTCGCCTGCAGCCGGACAACGCGGCAGCCTGGCAGTACGCGGTCGCGCTCGCCGCTGCGAAAGGCGACCAGGCCGGCATCGACGAGGCGCTCTCGCGCATGGCCGCGGCGCCGCGCGCCGACGATCACCTCGTCGAGCAGCTCAACGAGTGGAAGAAAACCTACGCGGCGCAGCCGGACATGATGCCGATGCGAGCGCGCGCCTGGAAAGACGCCCCGCCCGAAGCACGCACGCTGTTCTCGGCGCTGCAGCAGGTCAGCGCCGACTATTCCCCGGCCAAGTCCACCCTGCTGGAGACGTGCAAGCCGGATGCGTCGTCCGATCGTGCCTGGCAGCGCCTTGGCTGGTGCGCCGACGCGGCGCACACGCTGGCGTCGAAAGGCGGCAGCCTTGCCCTGCGTGAACAGGGGCTGGAGCTGCTCGGCGCCATTGGCGAACACGGCGACGCGATCGACTCGCTGCAGCGCCAGTACGACTGGTACGAAGCGCATGCCGCCAATCCGATGCGCAATTTCGAAGTCATGAGCGAGCGGCCGCAGGACGTCGCGGCCGATTGGCAGGGCGCGAACACCGAGATCGACGCGATCGAACGGCGCCTGAAACGCACGGGGCAGCCGCTGCAGGCGCCGGCAGGCTGGCTCAAGGAAGCGCCCGCCGATGAAAGCGACGTCGACGCCGGCGCCGCAATGACGGCGTACAGGAACTATCTGAAATCGCTGGTCGATGCGATGCGCGCCAGTGGTGACGTGCATCAGCAGGCACTCGCCGCCGGCTCCGGCAGCGCCCTGGCGCTGATTACGGACGAAGACCACAGCGACCCTTCGAAATCCACCGAGAATTCCGCTCCGAAAGCCGATTCGATCGGCGTGATCGCCGCCGCGCATCCGGACGACCTGCTCGTACAGTGGGTCGCCGCGCATGCGAGCGGCGCGGATGTCGGCGCAGAGGCCAAAGCGGCCGCGATCGCCGATACGGAGCGGCTCGACAGCGGCAACGCCGCAGCCTTGGGCTTGTCGCTAGCGGCCAGTGCCGGCGACGCCGCGCAGACCGATGCGATCCTGCAGCGCATGGCCGCGAGCGGCCGCTACGACGAGCACACCGGCGAAATCTTCGGCGTATGGCTCGATGCCGTGCGGCGCACACCGCCGCCGGCCGAACTCGTCGGGACGCTGCGCGAAATGGGCGCCGCCGGCACGGCCACCGATAACGACAGCGCCGCCCAGGGCATCGCGATGATGATGGCCTACTCGAGCTCGATCGGCTCGCAAACGACCCAGGACAGCCTCTGCGCCTCCAAGGACACAGCGGAGGCGGCCCGACGCAAGGACAACTGCATCGCGCTCGCCCGCCTGCAACTGCACTCGGGCACCTCGCTGGTCGCGACGATGCTCGGCGAGAGCCGTCTGCACGCGCTCGATGCGATGGATGCGCGCGACGCCGGACGCGCGCGCCAGCTCGCCTGGTGGCGCGAATCGTTGATGCCGACATTCTCCAGCGGCGGGGCCGCTCTGGATCGCTATTTCGACGATATCCGCCGCGTCGGCGACGTCGAAGCCCTGCGGCTCGCCGCTGCCCGCCTCGGCACGGAGGAACCCGCCGCGGACTGGAAATCGCCCGCCGAAAAGTGGGCCGCGAAGAAGGCCCGTCGGGCCCGCTGAACCGCTACAAGGTCCAGCGGATATCCGGGTCGGCGCGCAGCGCAGCGTGCGCCTCGTCGTATTTTTCGCGCGTGGGACAGGTGAAGCTGACCGATACCGAGACGTAGTTGCCTTCGCGCGACGGGCGAACGCGCGCGGAACCGGCCAGTACGCTGAGGCCGAGGCCTTCGAGGATGTCCGGTACGCGCCGTTCGAGCTGCGCGACGGAGCTGCCCATCGCAGTGATCTCGAATACGCCAGGGAACTGGAAGCCCTGATCCGGATTCTGCGCATGGATGTCGTCGAGATCTTTCATTCCATCGTCCTGTCGATCAATGCACCGCCATCGCCGGATCGCGTGCGTCAGTTGCTCTTCGGTGCGGTCGCCGAAACCGCCGGGCCGGCGTCACCCTTGAACCACATCCAGACCCCGTCCGAGAAGCGCTTGAAGAAGCCACCCTCGCCGCCGTCGGCGAGCGCGATCAGCGGGCGAACGAGCAAGGTCTTGTCGTCGAGCGTCACTTTCAAGCTGCCGACCTGCTTGCCTTTCTCGATCGGCGCGACCAGGCGCGAGGGCATGTCGAGGCTGGCCTTGAGATCGGCGTAGCGCCCGCGCGGAAAGGTGATCAGCACATCCTCGGCGACGCCGAGCGGCAGGTTGGCGACGGCGCCCTTCCACAGTTCGGGATTGGCCAGCGGCTTGCTCGCCTCGTACAGCTTGTGCGTCTCGAAGAAGCGGAAGCCGTAGTTGAGCAGTTCCTGGTTGTCGTCGGCACGCTGCTTCTCGCTCGGCGCGCCCATCACGACCGCGATCAGGCGCTGGTCGCCGCGCAGCGCCGAGGTGGCGAGGCAGAAGCCCGCTTCCGAGGTGTGGCCGGTCTTGATGCCGTCGACGGTCGAGTCGCGCCACAGCAGCGTGTTGCGGTTGTGCTGCTTGATGCCGTTCCACTCGAAATCCTTGACCGCGTAGATCTTGTACTCGTCGGGATAGTCGTGGATCAGCGCACGCGACAGCAGCGCGATGTCGTGTGCGGTGGTGTAGTGGTTCGGGTTCGGCAGGCCGCTGGCGTCCACATAGTTGGTGCCGCTCATGCCGATGCGCGCGGCGTACTGGTTCATCAGCTGCGCGAAGGTTTCTTCCGAACCGGCCGTGTGTTCCGCCAGCGCGATCGCCGCATCGTTGCCGGACTGGATGATCATGCCGTACAGCAGGTCCTTCAGATCGACCTGGCTGTTCAACTGCAGGAAGCTGGTCGAACCGTCGGTACCGGCGCCGCCGGAACGCCAGGCGCGTTCGCTGATGGTGACCTTGTCGTCCTTGTGGATCTTGCCGTGCGCGAGTTCCGCCGAGACCACGTAGGAGGTCATCACCTTGGTGATCGAAGCCGGCGCGACGCGCTGGTCCATGTTGCTCTCGGTCAGCACCTGGCCGCTGATGTAGTCCATCAGCACCCAGCTCTTGGCGTCGATCGATGGCGGCGGCGGCACCGGACCGCTGCCGGGCGCGCCGGGCGTCGGCAAGGGCGCGGCCTTCGTCACCGGCTGCGGCGTCGGCAGATTCGGATTGGCGGCCGGCGCCGCACTCGCGGGCGCAGCGGCGGGCGGTGCCGTCGTCGCGGCGTCGTTCGCGGGCGCTGCGGCCTGGGCCTGCTGCTGCGCCGGCGGTTGCGCGTGCGACTTGGTGCGCGCCTGGGCGGGCGGGACGGACAGCGCGAGGAGCAGCGCGGTAGCCAGGAGTGGCCGGAACGGAACGGGCAGCTTCATCTCGGGAAATCGGTCCTGCAACGGTATAAAGGCGGGATTGTCGCAAAGCGTGGCCGCTAAAACATCACATCGTTGCGTCGAGGTGCCGGCCGGTGTGCCTGCGTTCATCGCTCGATCGCGACGCGCGGCGCACCGAGGCCGAGCTGCTCGATGCGCTGCGTCATCGCATCGGCGGCGTCGACGTCGGCGAGCGGGCCGACGCGCACGCGATGGACGGTGTGGCCGTCGACGACCACGGACTGGATGGCGACGCGGTCGATGCCCGAGCGCGTCGCATTCGCCACGGCGCGCTCGGCATTGGCACGCTCGCCGTACGCGCCGAGCTGCAGATAGATGCGCGGCGCCTCGCCGGCAGCCGGCGGCACACGGACCGGCGGTGTCTGCGTCGCCGCTGCGTGCGGCGATTCACTGAACGGCTTCGCCGCTGCCGGCGTCACCAGCGCAGTTCGCGGCGGCGCCACTGAATCGGCCTGCGGATGCGCCGGATCGATCGCGCGCACCTCGACCAGCCCGGTGCCCTTCGGCCAGACGCCGATCTTCACCGCCGCCGCATAGGACAGATCGATGATGCGATTCTCGTGGAACGGCCCGCGGTCGTTGATGCGCACGACCACGCTCTTGCCGTTGTCCAGATTGGTCACGCGCGCGTAGCTCGGCAGCGGCAGCGTCTTGTGCGCGGCGCTGAACGCGTACATGTCGTAGGGCTCGAACGACGAGGTCATGTAGCCGTGGAACTTGTTGCCGTACCACGAGGCGATGCCGCGCTCGACGTAGCCGCTCGCGTCCGGCAGCAGCTTGTAGGTCCGGCCGAGGACGCTGTAGGTTTCCTTGTTGCCGTAGCGCGAACGCGGTTCGGCCTTCGGCACCGGCTCCGCAATCTTGCTGACGTCGATCGGCGGAGCGGCGGGGCCGTTGTCGTCGTTCTGGCGGTAGCGATCGGACTGCGGCCGGGAGGTATCGGGCGGCAGGCTGGCACCGCGCGGCGCAGGTGCAGGCGCGGTGTTCGGGCGCGGCTTGTGGCCGGCGCAGGCGACGAGCGCACCGCCGAGCAGCACGATGCAGAGCGGGCGCAGCGCCCTCACGACGACGGCGTCGCTACGCCCGCCGCGATCGCCTGGGCGAGCTGCCAGACCGCCATCGAATACAGCGGGCTCTTGTTGTAGCGCGTGATCACGTAGAAATTCTTGAACGTCAGCCAGTATTCCGGCCCGCGCTCGCCATCGAGCTGGAGCAGGGTCGAAGGCGTCGCCGCCTCGACGCGCTCGAGCGGCGCGTAGCCCCAGGCCTCCATCTGCTGCAGCGGATAGACCGGCTCCGAATTCGCCGGTGCGATCGCACGCGCGTCACCGGCAGGCTGCGCGCGCACCGCGACCGGCTGACCCTTCTGCCAGCCGTGATCGGCGAAATAATTGGCGACGCTGGCGGTGATGTCGGGCAGCGAATTCCACAGGTCGATGCGGCCGTCGCCGTCCTCGTCCTTCGCCCACTTCTCGATGCTGGTCGGCATGAACTGGCCCCAGCCCATCGCACCGGCGTAGGAACCCCGGAGTTCGTCGATCGGATAGGCGAGCTGCTTGTCCTTGAGCAGGAACAGCTGCTTCAGCTCGCCGCGAAAGAATTTCGCGCGCGGCGGATAATTGAAGGCGAGGGTCGACAATGCGTCGATCACGCGGTATTTGCCGGTGATCCTGCCGTAGCCGGTCTCGACGCCGATGATCGCGACGATCACCTCCGGCGGCACGCCGTACTCGCTGCCGATGCGTTCGAGCAGCGCGCGGTTGGCGCGATAGAACGCCACGCCGTCGTCGACGCGCTTGTCGGTGATGAAGATCGGCCGATAGTCCTTCCACGGCTTGGTCGCCTCGGCAGGGCGCGCGATCGCATCGAGGATGCTCTGCTGGACCTTCGCCTCGGCCAGCGTCGCCAGCACACTCGCCTCGGACGGACCGCCCTCGCGCGCGACTTCGGCGGCGAATGCACGCTGATCGGTGCCCGGCTCCGCCAACGGCGGCGCAGTCTTCGCCGCGGCCGAAGCACTGCCGGCGGCCAGCGCACAGATCAGGAAAGAACGGATTCGGATAGGCAAAAACCGGGCGGGAACGAGCACGCGGCTACTTTACCATCGCATGCGCGGATTGCGCTCGTCCGCGCGCATCGGAATTTTCCGACATGCAGCGGCGGCATCGACCGACGCGCGCACGCACCGAACGCCGCTCGGCGCGGCATGGGCGACGCCGCAAGCTGAGTGCTCTCCCCGTCCGCAACCCGGCTCGCGACGACGGGGAGTCCACGTGCTTTCGTCCAAGGAGGACATCCCATGCATCTGCGTTCGCCGCTGCTGTTCACCGCCATCCTGTTCGCCGGCGTGCCTTGCGCGCAGGCCGCGCTGCCATCGACCCCGCAACCGCATTTCGTCGTGGAATACGAGTTCTTCACCAGCGATGCGCAATACGAAGACTGGTATGCACTCACCACCGGCCTGCGCAGCGATTTCGACGACATCTGCGGCGATACCTTCTGCGAAGGCGACTACAGCAACCTGCAGCCGCTGAGCTTCCACTGCTCGGTCGAACAGGTCAGCGGGCGCATCGGCAGCTGCATCTGGACGTTCGCCGGCAGCTACGAAGAAATCGATGCTGCCAGCGGCGCGATCAGCGTCGACGCCCGCACCTGGAACTGCCCGACACCGCTCGCTGCGCGCACGAAGATGACGGCGCTGCTGGCCGCGCTGGCCGTCAGCCATCCGTTGCAGGCGCCATTGCCGGGCACGCAGACGACGATCTACGACGGGCTGATCGACTGCCTGTAGCGCGCCGCGCGCGGAAACGCAGATGCCGCAGCGAGGCGGCATCTGCGAGGCTGCCTCCCCTCCACTTCGTCGGGCCGCAATGCACCGACCCGTCGTCCGCGGCTCGCAATCGCGCGACCGGTTCCGTGAACGTCGTCGCAGATTCGTCGAATGCGGGCGCCGGGTCCACCGCGCACTGAACGGCGTTTGTTGAATTCCCTCACGCCGATTTGGGTCATTCCCTCACGTCCTCTAGACATTCGCCTGACCAAGATCGACGGCACGGCGCAATCCGTGGCGACGCAGGCGACCAAGGTCGTACCGCGCACGATGCGACGCGATTTCGTGGGCACGACGAAGGACGTACATGCAAACGCTGAGGATCTGCGATATCGGGCTGTCGATCGACGCCTCGCTGGCATTCCACTCGATGCTGAAGATCGTCAGCGGACGCTCGGTCGCCTCGTGGCAGACCAGCGATGCCGACCACGCCGACGTACTTCTCGTCCATGTGAACAGCAATCCCGGCGCGCTCAGCGCCTGGACCTCCAGCGGCAAGCCGGCCGTCCTGGTCATCGACGATCGCGCCAGCTGGCCGCCGGCACCGTTCGTCCTGCGCTATCCGTTTCGCGTCATGCAGCTGCTGTCGCTGCTCGACAGCATCGCCGAACACCTGCGTTCGCGCTCGACGCGGGTACCCAGCGACGGCGCGGCCTGGGCCGGCGCGGTATCGCTGCGCCACCTGATGGCGCAGACCGGCGATCGCGGCTGGCATATCGCGCATGCCGGAGATCGATCGTTTCTATGGGTCGGCGATGGTCAGGCGCATGGGTTGCCGGCGACGCTGCGCGGACTGCGCGAAGGCAGCGTCACGCTGGGCGCATTTTCCGCCGCGACCGAGCGCCCGCCGGCGGCGGCACAGGCCTGCGCGCTGCGCGATGTCGCCTGGTGGGTCGGCGCGCATGGACCGGCCGAACTCGCTCCCTGGCTGCGGCCCGACGCGGCCTACCGCGTGCATCGGTGGCCGGACTTCGGCCGCCTCGGCGCGGTCCCTCATCTGATCGAACTGGCCGCCGAGGCTTCCGCGCGCGCGCACCTGCCCGCCGAGCTCGCCAACCGCGCCGGCTGCACGCCTGGCGACGCGCATCGTTTCCTCGCCGCGGCGTCGCTCGCCGGCCTGCTCACATCGTTCACGCGCGCCGAGGTGCTGGAGCACCCGAAAGCCGCGACGCCGGCGCGGGGCGCCTGGACCCGCTTCGTCGCCGACCTGCGCCGCCACCTGTTGCGCGTCGCATGAGCACGGTCGACGACGGCGAGTTCAAGATCGTCTTCACCGGCCCGATGGGCGCCGGCAAGACGACGGCCATCGCAGCGGTCAGCGAAGTCGCTCCGGTGGCGACCGAAGTGGCCAACAGCGATCTGATCGCCCACACGAAAGCTTCGACCACGGTGGGCCTCGACTTCGGCCGCATCACCCTCGCCAGCGGACAGATCGTGCACCTGTACGGCACGCCGGGGCAGGCGCGCTTCCGCTTCATGTGGGACATCCTCGGCCGCGGCGCGGCGGGCGTCATCGTGCTGCTCGACGCGACCCAGGCCGGAGCGCTCGTGCAGATGGACATGTTCGTCGATGCGTTCCTGCCGCTGGTGCCTTCCGGTGCACTCGTGATCGGACTCGGCCGCACCACGCTGCCCGGCGCGCTCGGCAGCGAGGCGTTCGCCGCGCGGCTCGGCGCACGCGGAATCACCGCTCCCGTCTTCTCCATCGATGCCCGGCAGTCGCGCGATGTGTTCCTGCTGGTGCGCACGCTCGCCTGCATCCTCGAAGCGCAGGCCAACGCGGAAGCCGCGGCATGAGTCCCAATCGCGTGCGCCGCGCCTCGCGCGACCTGGCCAAGAAGCAGCTGGAACTCCTCGGCACCGTCACCGGCGTGCAATCGGCGGTGCTGTTTTCCGCCGACGGCTTCGAGATCGCCTCGCACGCGGCCGACACCGCCGCCGCGAGCCGGCTCGCGGCGATCGGCAGCTCGCTCGCCGCGCTCGGCAGCGCGATCTCGGCCGAGGCGGGCCTGCATGAGTTCGAACGCACGACGATCGAAAGCAAGAACGGCACCGTGACGATCATGCGCGTGGACAACGATCAGGCGATGTCGCTCGCGGTCGTCGCCGGGCGCACCGCGGTGCTCGGGCAGCTGCTGTGGGCGACGCGGCATTGCTGCCAGGCCCTCGCCCGGCTGATTCACGAATGACGCGCCGTGCGGCGGACGAGACAACGCCGGCGGCGATTCCTACGGATGTCTCGACAGGGGCAACATCATGGCCAATCTCAACGATAGTCTCGCCAAACTGCTCGAAATCGACGGCGCCCTGTGCGCGGCGCTGGTCGATGCCAACAGCGGCATGCTGCTCGGCAAGGCCGGCAGCGGCGTCGATCTCGAACTCGCTGCGGCGGGCAATACCGAAGTCGTGCGCGCCAAGCTGAAGACCATGAAGACGCTCGGCCTGAACGACAACATCGAAGACATCCTGATCACCCTCGGCAGGCAATACCACATCATTCGCCCGATCGCGGCCAAGACCGGTCTGTTCATCTACCTCGTGCTCGACAAGGCGCGCTCGAATCTCGCGCTGGCGCGGCGTTCGACGCTCGACGTCGAGCAGTCGCTGTCGCTCTGAAGAGCAGCGGCGCATTTTGCTGCACACGGACGTGCGCGTGCGGCGCGCGCGTCCGCCGGCCGCGTGGACGGCTTCAGCCGGCAACCGCCTTGCGATGCGCGTGGATCGACATCAGCACGCCGAAGCCGGCGAGCAGCGACACGGCCGACGTGCCGCCGTAGCTGACCAGCGGCAGCGGCACGCCGACCACGGGCAGCATGCCGGTGATCATGCCGCCGTTGACCATCACGTAGACGAACAGCGACATGCTGATTGCGCCGGCGAGCAGGCGCGCGTAGGTATCTTTCGCCTCGGCCGCGATCCACAGGCAGCGCGCGATGATGAACACGTACAGCACCAGCAGCAGCAGCACGCCGACGAGGCCCCATTCCTCGGCGAATACCGAAAAGATGAAATCGGTCGTGTGCTCGGGCAGGAATTCCAGCCGCGACTGCGTGCCGTGATGCCAGCCCTTGCCCCACAGGCCGCCGGAACCGACGGCGATCTTCGACTGGATGATGTGCCAGCCGTTGCCGAGCGGGTCGGCTTCCGGATTGAGCAGGGTGAGTACGCGATTGCGCTGGTAGTCGTGCAGGAAATGCCAGCCGACCGGCACCGCCGCCGCGAACGCGCCGAGCAGCAAGCCGATGCGCCACCAGGCGAGTCCCGAGAGGAATACGCCGAACGCGCCGCTCGCCGCGATCAGCAGCGCCGTGCCGAGGTCGGGCTGCTCGGCGATCAGGCCGGCCGGAATCGCGATCAGCACGCCGACGATCGCCAGCGTCGTCCAGCTCGGCGGCAGCGGCCGGCCATTGAGATACCAGGCGACCATCATCGGCATCGTCAGCTTGAGCAGTTCCGACGGCTGGAAGCGCACGACGCGAAGATCCAGCCAGCGATGCGCGCCGCGCCCTTCGCCGAGCACGGCGACCGCGAGCAGCAGCAACACGCTGCCGGCGTACAGCCACGGCGTCCAGTTGCGCAGCGCCAGCGGCGGAATCCGCGCGATCACCAGCATCAGCACCAGGCCGAGCACGAAGCGCAGCGCCTGCGAAATCACCTGGCTGCGATCGAGATCGCTGGCGCTGTACAGCGTCATCAGCCCGACGCCCATCAGCAGCGCGAGTCCGCCGAGCAGGGGCAGGTCCACGCGCGGCTTGCGCCAGAGCGTGCCGAGACGGTAGCGCAGCTGGGCGACGACCTCGTCGATCACCGCGCGGCCTGCGCGCTCGCCGACGGCACGCCCATAGGCGCCTCCGACAGGCGGCCCTGCTGTTCGCGATCGCCCGGCAGCCACGCATCGAGGATCTTGCGCGCGATCGGCGCGGCGTCATGCGCGCCGCTGCGGCCGGCCTCGAGCGCGACCACGACCGCGATGCGCGCATCGTCGGCCGGCGTGAAGCATTCGAACAGCACGCGATGGCGCTCGATCGGACTCGCGCTGATGCTGGTCCAGGTGTCGTCGGTGCGCGAATAGCGTTCGGCCGTGCCGGTCTTGCCGGCGATCACGTAGGGAAAGTTGTCGTTGATGCCGTGCGCCGTACCGGTGCCGACCACGGCGATCATGCCTTCCTCGATCGCCAGCCAGTTGTCCGGCTTCTTGATCACCGTCGGCAGCGGCGCCGCCTTGTCGACGAGTTCGACCTTGCCGTCGATGCCGCTCTGCGCGGCGCGCAGCAGATGCGGCACGTGCGGAATGCCGCGGTTCGCCAGCGTCGCGACCGCATTGGCGAGCTGGATCGGCGTGACGACCCAGTAGCCCTGGCCGATGCCGGCGATCACCGTTTCGCCGGGATACCAGGGCTGGTTGAAGTGGGCGCGCTTCCAGTCTCTCGAGGGCACCACGCCGCCGCTCTCGCCGACCAGGTCGATGCCGGTGGGCTTGCCGAAACCAAAGCGGTCCATGAAGCCGCTGAAGCGGTCGATGCCCATGTCGAGCGCGAGCGAATAGAAATACGTGTTGACCGACTGCGCGATCGCCTGCACCAGGTCGACGCGGCCGCTGCCGCCGCGGATGTCGTCGCGATAGGCGCGCGACTGGCCGGGAATGAAGAACTCGCCGGTCGACAGCACCGTGTCGCTCGGCTTGCGCAAGCCGAGTTCGAGGCCGCCGAGGCCGACGAACGGCTTCATCGTCGAACCCGGCACATAGCCGCCGCGCAGGATGCGATTCAGCAGCGGCTTGTCCTCGGCATCGAGCAGCGCCTTGTAGTCGACGCCGGCAATGCCGTTGACGAACGGATTCGGATCGAAGCTCGGCACGCTGACCATCGCGAGCACTTCGCCGCTGCGCGGATCGATCGCGACCGCGGCGCCGGCGCGGCCCTCGAACGCGGCCTCGGCCACTTCCTGCAGATGCGCGTCGATCGACAGATGCAGGTTCTCGCCGGGTTTCGGCGCAAGGCCGTCGGGCAGCACGCGCAGCGGCCGATGATCGGCATTGACCTCGACCTTCTCGTAGCCGACCTCGCCGTGCAGGCGCTCTTCGTAGTAGCGCTCGATGCCGGTCTTGCCGACATGCGTGGTGCCGGCGTACTCGTCCTTGTCGAGCCGCGCCACGTCGTCGTTGTCGATGCGGCCGACGTAGCCGACCGTATGCGCGAATTCCGCGCCGAGCGGGTACGCGCGCGTCAGATAAGGCACCACGTCGACCCCGGGAAACTGCCAGCGGTTGATCGAGAAGCGGGCGATCTCCTCCTCGGACAATTTCAGCCGCAGCGGAATGCCCTGGTACGAGCGCTTGCCCCGGCGCAGCGTGTTGAAACGCGCGATGTCGTCGTCGCTGACCGGCACGACCTTGCCGAGCGCGTCGATCATGCGCTGCATTTCGCCCGCCTGCTCCGGCGTCACTTCGAGCCGGAACGCAGCCACGTTCTCGGCGAGCAGCAGGCCATTGCGGTCGTAGATCAAGCCGCGCGCCGGTGCCAGGGGCCGGGTCAGCACGCGGTTCTGCTCCGAACGCGTCGCGAACTCGTCGTGCTGCACGATCTGCAGGTAGCGGAAACGCACGCTGAGCGCGACCAGGCAGACGACGATGATCAGGAAGCCCGCCAGCGCGCGCCGCCGAAACAGCGCCGCCTCGTGACGCGTTTCCTTGAGCGGACGGAATACGCTAGCCATGACGGCAATGCTTCACCGCGGCTCGCTGCCGCGCAAGCGCGTGCGCAGATCGTCGAGCAGCAGGAACACGAACGGCCACATCAGCATGCCGACCAGCGGCGCCAGCCAGTACGAGGCCGACGGTATCGTTTCGCCGGAGAAACCGCGCACCATCAGCATCACGACGCGGTCGTTCAGCAGCAGCGCGAGCACGGCCAGGGCCTGCTGCCACATCGGGAAGAAGCGCAGGCGCGCGCGAAAGCGCAGCACGATGAAGGCGAGCACGACCAGGCGCAGCGCCTGCTCGCCGAGCAGCTCGCCGGTCAGCACGTCGCCCGCCAGGCCGAACAGGAAGGCGAAGCCGAGGCCGATCTTCTCGGGCAGCTCGATCGCCCAGTAGATCAATACCAGCGCGACCCAGTAGGGTTTGACCGGCAGCAGCAGTTGCGGCAGCGGCATCAGCTGCAACAGGAAGGCGACCGCGAGGCTGCCGGCGAACAACCAGCCCTGGGCGCGCACGCGGTTCATCGCGACGGCTCCGCTGCGGCCGCCGCGGTCGCCGGCAGCGCGGGCATCGGTCCGGCGAGGTCGGCCGGCGGCCCCATTTCGTCGAGTGCGGGCGGCGGACCGTAAGGCTGCGGCTGATCGTGCAGCAGCAGCACCTCGCCGCTGCGATCCAGGGCCGCCGCGGGCCGCGCGACGGCCGCGGCGAACATGCCGGTCTGATCCGGTTTGACCTGGATGATTTCGCCGACCGGGAATCCCGCCGGGAAACGCCCGCCCAGGCCCGAGGTCAGCAGCTTGTCGCCGACCTTGACGTCGGCGCTGATCGGCACGTTCGGCAGATTCAGTTCATCGATCGCGCGGCTGCCGTAGGCGATGGTGCGCACGCCGCTGCGTTCGACCACGACCGGGATCGCGTGCGTCGGATCGGTGATCAGCATCGCGACCGCGGTGTTCGGCAGCACTTCCACGATCTGCCCCATCACGCCATGCGCATCGATCACCGGCTGGCCGACCGCGACCTCCTGGTTGCTGCCGACATCGAGCACGATGCGATGGCGGAACGGATCGAGATCGACGTCGATCAGGCGCGCGAACTGCACCGACAGCCCCAGGTTCTTCTGCGCATCGAGCAGGCCCTTCAGGCGCGCGTTCTGCGCGACCACGGTATCGAGCCGGTTCAGGCGCGCCTGCGCGAGCAGCAGGGCTTCGCGCAGGTCACGGTTTTCGCTGGCGAGCTGGTCCTGCGTGGCGACCGCGGTGCGCGTCGCGCGCGCGACGTCGGCCGGGAACGCGGCCAGCCGATAGACCGGCTCGACCAGGGCGCTGCCGGTGTGGCGCAGCAGTTCCAGATAGCTGCCGCGATGATCCAGCACCATCAGCACGACCGCGCAGGCGAGATAGACGATCAGCCGCAGCGTGCTGACCGTCCCTTCGGCAAACAGTGTGGCGGTGTCGGAGCGGGCGATGGCCATTCGGGGTGGAAACAGGCGCCAGCTGGAGTAGTCGTCATTCCCGCGAAGGCGGGAATCCATTGTGCCCTCTTGCGAGCGGAAAAATGGCCCCCGCTTCCGCGGCGATGACGGTCAGCTCTTCAACGCGTCCGCCTCGTCACTCCGGCGCGAAGAAATCGCTGCCGTGCTTATCGATCAGCTCCAGCGCACGCCCGCCGCCGCGCGCGACGCAGGTCAGCGGATCGTCCGCGACATGCACGTGCAGGCCGGTTTCCTCGGAAATCAGGCGGTCGATGTCGCGCAGCAGGGCGCCGCCGCCGGTCAGCACGATGCCGCGCTCGGCGACGTCGGAACACAGCTCCGGCGGCGTCTGCTCGAGCGCGCTGCGCACGGCACTGACGATGCCGGACAGCGGTTCGTGCAGCGCTTCGAGAATCT
>DASWPR010000506.1:0-3396 GCA_036398455.1 Dokdonella sp. | reverse complement strand
CGCAGCGCAGCCCGCTTTGCAGGCGCATCAACGCGAATGGCTCGCTGCCGTCGATGCCTATGCGCGCGCCTGGCCGCGCGAGCAGGCGACCGCGATGCAGTTCCATACCTTCATGGCGGCGCGCGCGGACGCAGCGTCGCGCGAACGCATCGAAGGTCACCTGACCGGTTCGGCCTGGCTGGTCAGTGCCGACGGCGAGCGCGTCCTGCTGACGCACCATCGCAAGCTCGATCGCTGGCTGCAGCTGGGCGGCCATGCCGACGGCGATGCGGATCTGGCACGCGTCGCGCTGCGCGAGGCGGAAGAAGAATCCGGCCTCACCGGCCTCGTTGCGGAAACGACGATCTTCGATCTGGATCGCCACGAAATTCCCGCGCGCGGCGATCTGCCGGCGCACTGGCACTACGATGTGCGTTACGTCGTGCGTGCGGGCGCCGGCGAGGACTTCAGCGTCAGCGAGGAATCGCACGCATTGGCCTGGCGCCGCATCGACGATCTCGCTGCCGATGCGGCGGCGGATGAATCGCTGCAGCGGATGGCGCGCAAATGGATCGACCGGCGAGTACCGAAACCGGCCGATTGATTCGCCGAGGCGTCAGCCGCCGGCGCGCCCCGGCACCGGCGGGGATTTCTTCCGCATGCGTTCGGCGCGATACGGGTTCTGCTCGAGGTAGCCGTCGGTCAGCGTCTGCATGAAGGCGACGACATCGTCGATCTCGCGCGCATCCAGGCGCGGCGTCGCGCCGGGTTTCTGTTCGGCGAACGGCGCGTCGCGATTGATGTTGGCGTGATAGTCGGGCGGCAGATCGTCGTAGGCGTTCACGCGGCCGTCCGTGGCCTTCGCATACCAGCGCGCCGGCGTGATGTCGCGCGTGACGTAGAATTCGACCACGTCGCGCAGGCTGTGAAATTTCCCGTTGTGAAAAAAAGTCTTGCGCAAGGCGACGTTGCGCAGCGTCGGCGTGCGGAACAGGCCGCAGAAGTCGGACTGCCCGGCCTTGTCCTTGCGCTCCGGGCCGCAGGCGCCGAGATCGTGGAACGCCGCATCGGCGTTGCGCGGAATCTTCGGGTTGCGCGGCACGCCGATCGCGATCAGGCCGTAGTCGGACAGGGCCGGCGCGCCGCCGTCGAGCGCGCGCTGGCTGATATGGCATTCGGCGCAGTTGCCCTTGTCCGGATCTTCGAACAGTTTCAGGCCGCGCTGCTCGCGTGCGCTCAGTTTCGCGTTGCCGGTCAGCCAGGCGTCGTACTTGCTCGTGTACGGATTGAACTCGTCGTAGTCCTGCTCGAACGCGCCCAGTGCGTGCACCACGGCGGTGAACGCGTCCTCGTCCTTGTCCAGCGCCTGCTCGCCGAGCGCTTCGCGCAGCAGGTGCGCATAGCCGGCCTGGCGGATCGCAGCGGCGACGCCGGCGGCGCTGCTCGCCATTTCGAATTCGGACAGCAGCGGAATGCGCGCCTGGTTCTCGCCGCGATCGACGCGGCCGTCCCAGGTCAATCCGCCCGTCGGGCCGGCGTCGACCGATTCGTCGCCTTCCTCGTCGGAGTCGTGGTAGTGGTTGTTGTAAGGAGGCACGCGATTGAGATAGGTCAGGGTCGGCGGCGCACGGAAGCCGCGCTGTTTCATGTCGCCGCCGCCGGGTTGCACGTCGAGCGCATTCGGCGGGTTGTAGCGTCGCTGCGGATCGTGGCAGCTCGCGCACGACTGCCGGCCGGATGCCGAAAACGTGCGATCGGAAAATATCCGCCTGCCCGCGTCGCGCAGCAGCGCGGTGCGCTTGAACGCGGCGGCGTAGCTCGGCGATTTCGCGGGTGCCGGCGCGCCGGTCGCCGTCCCGGTCGCGGGCAGGCACGCGGCGCCGATCAGTGCGATCGCGCCGAGAATGACGTAAAGAGAAGTAAAGGCCTGGCGCGAACGCAACTGCATGGACGGGTCGATTTGCCTGTGTAGTGCGCGCCGGAACTCGTCCCCGCGAATCGGCGGTCAGGCTAGCGGTGTCATATGACAGTTCTGTGCATCCGCGTTTCACAGAACTGAAAAATATACCTCTTAGGTTAGACGGCTCGGCGCCCGGATCGCCGTCTCTCTACTTTCTCCTTTGGGGTAACCAGTATGCAAAAGCGAGCCTTGGCGCTAGCAATCGGCGTGACGTTGCTGAGCGGTTTCAGTGCGCCTTCCCAGCCTGCCGCGCAGGAAGCCGTCAGCGGTATCGATCAGATCGAGACGGTGGTCGTGATCTACGCGGAAAACCGCGGCTTCGACCATCTTTACGGCCATTTCCCCGGCGCGAACGGTCTCGACAACGCGACGCCGGCGCAAATGACCCAGCTCGACCGCGACGGCACCGTGATGGCGACCCTGCCGCCGATCAACGGCAACGGCCTGACCGATCCGTCGGACCCGACGCAGATCCCGACCGAGGCCACCGCCGGCCACCCGAACGAGGCGTATGCGCTCGACGACCCGGCCGGCTACAACATCGATTTCAACTACAAGCTGCATGATCTGGTGCATCGCTTCTACAACAACCAGATGCAGATCAACGGCGGCCTCAACAACAAGTTCGCCGCGTGGAGCGATGCCGGCGGCGAAGTGATGGGCCACTGGGACAAATCCGAGACAATGGCGATGTGGGCCATCGCGCAGCAGTACACGCTGGCGGACAATTTCTTCCAGGGCGCGTTCGGCGGTTCGTTCCTCAATCACCAGTACCTGATCTGCGCCTGTGCGCCGTTCGACTTCAAGACGCAGGCCGATCCGGTCACGTTCGCCGCGAACATCTCGGCGGTGAATCCGGATGGCGTGTCGCTGCAGATCGATCCGGCGAGCCCGCCGTCGGCGATCGACGGCGTGCCGAAATACGTGCGCGATTCGACCGTGACTCCGGACTACTACGGCGTCAACACGATGCAGCCGCCGTATCAGCCGTCGGCGAACGCACCGGCGACCGGCGGCGATCCGGCATTCGCCGATCCGAACAAGCCGAACACGCTGAGCCCGCAGACCGCGACGAACATCGGCGACCTGCTCACCCAGAAGGGCGTCAGCTGGGGCTGGTACGGCGGCGCCTTCCAGGCCGCGCTCGACCACACGGCTCCGGCCGACGTGGCGTTCCAGTACCACCACCAGCCGTTCAACTACTACGCCAATCTCGCCCCGGGCACGGCCGCGCGCACGCAGCATCTGCTCGACGGCGGCATCGACGGCGCAGCGTTCATCCAGGCGATCGACGCCGGCACGCTGCCGCAGGTCACCTTCTACAAGCCGGAAGGCAAGCAGAACCAGCACGCGGGCTACGCCGACATCAACGACGGCGACGCGCATATCGCCGATGTGATCTCGCACCTGGAGAGCAGCCCGCAGTGGGCGCACATGGTCGTCGTGATCACCTACGA
>DASWPR010000505.1:0-3001 GCA_036398455.1 Dokdonella sp. | reverse complement strand
AACCTCGGAAAAGGTGTCAAAAGCTTCGCTATAGGCTTGATTTTGCAGGACCGTTACCGCACGCTTACGGACGCGGATGCGGACCGTTGCGTGGCTCTCGCGGTCGCCGCTCTGGAATCCGGTTGCAAAGCAAAGCTGCGAGGGTAGGATGGCGCTGACGAAGGCGGAAATGGCCGAGCGTCTGTTTCTCGATGTCGGTCTGAACAAGCGCGAGGCCAAGGAGTTCGTCGACGCGTTCTTCGAAGTCGTACGCGACGCGCTCGAAAAAGGGGAGCAGGTCAAGCTGTCGGGATTCGGCAACTTCGACCTGCGTTTCAAGAATCAGCGTCCGGGGCGCAATCCGAAGACCGGCGAGGAGATTCCGATCTCCGCGCGCAGGGTCGTGACGTTCCGTCCGGGGCAAAAACTCAAGGTCCGCGTCGAGGCGTATGCTGGATCAGGGCGGCAATAGCGAACTGCCGGTCATACCGGCGAAGCGCTATTTCACGATCGGCGAGGTCAGCGAGCTGTGCGGCGTGAAGCCGCACGTGCTGCGCTACTGGGAGCAGGAGTTCCCGAACCTGAAGCCGGTCAAGCGGCGCGGCAACCGCCGCTACTACCAGCGCCACGACGTGCTGATGATCCGTCAGATCCGCTCGTTGCTCTACGACCAGGGCTTCACGATCACCGGTGCGCGCCAGCGCCTCGAAGGCGCGCAGGGACGCATCGAATCGAACCTGTCGCATCAGATCGTGCGCCAGGTGCGCCAGGAGCTCGAGGAAGTCCTGCAGATCCTCCGGCGCTGAGCCGCGCCGCGACGCCGTCGTGCGCGGCGCGCGCGTGCGGCGGCACCGGTGCCGCGGGCCGCCGCCGAGTTGAGAAGCGGCTGCTGCTTCGGCGTCACGGTCCTGGGAACGCAAACGCGTCGGACCGGTCGCGCTTTCCGCGATCGGCTGCGCGATGCGCTCGAGTTCGATCACGCTCCTCGGTTCTGGACACGTCGTATCGATCGTGCTCGCCGGTCTCGATGCTCCGCACAGTCGATCGCCGCCGCATCGGCGTCGACGCGCCGCTCGCCGCCGCTCGTCGAAGAATCCGGCGCGGCTGGCGCCGCGACGGGAGCTCGCCCATCGCGCCGGCACCTGCGATCGCCGCGGCGTGCGCATCGCCGCGCCGCTCGGCGGACCGTGTACAATTCCGCGCTCGGTGCCGCAGTCGGGGCGTAGCGCAGTCTGGTAGCGCATCTGCCTGGGGGGCAGGGGGTCGTCGGTTCAAATCCGGCCGCCCCGACCATTTCGGCATTCAGTACTCCGGCGCCTTCGCGGCGCCGGTTTCGTTTCGGAGCCTCGCATGTCCTCTGCGCGCCGTACGCTGTATCCCGAGATCGAGCCGTTCGACAGCGGCCATCTGCAGGTCTCGCCGCTGCACCGGATCTACTACGAGCAGTGCGGCAATCCGCGCGGCAAGCCGGTCGTGTTCCTGCACGGCGGGCCGGGGGCCGGGTGCAACGCGAAGTCGCGGCGCTTCTTCGATCCGGCGCATTACCGCATCGTGCTGTTCGATCAGCGCGGCTGCGGCCGTTCGACGCCGCACGCGGAGCTCGCCGAGAACACGACCTGGGATCTCGTCGCCGACGTCGAGCGCCTGCGCGAGCGGCTCGGCATCGAGCGCTGGCAGGTGTTCGGCGGCTCGTGGGGTTCGACGCTCGCGCTCGCCTATGCGCAGACGCATCCGCGGCGCGTCAGCGAGCTCGTGCTGCGCGGCATCTTCATGCTGCGCCGCTGGGAGCTCGAATGGTTCTACCAGCGGGGCTGCGACGCGCTGTTCCCGGACGCCTGGGAGGAATACCTGAAGCCGATCCCGGCGGTCGAGCACGGCGACCTGATGAGCGCGTACTACCGCCGCCTGACCTCGGCCGACGCGTCGGTGCGGCTCGCCGCGGCGCGCGCCTGGTCGGTCTGGGAGGGCGCGACGAGCTTCCTGATGCAGGACCCGGCGCACATCGCGGCGAGCGGCGAGGACGAGTTCGCGCTCGCGTTCGCGCGCATCGAGTGCCACTACTTCGTCAACGGCGGCTTCTTCGAGACCGATGGCCAGCTGCTGCGCGACGCGACGCGGCTGCGCGGCATCCCGGCCGTCATCGTGCAGGGCCGCTACGACGTCGTCTGTCCGCTGCGCAGCGCCTGGGACCTGCATCGCGCCTGGCCCGAGGCGGACCTGCGCATCGTGCCCGACGCCGGCCATTCCGCGCTCGAGCCGGGCATCACGCACGAGCTGATCGAGGCGACGGACCGCTTCCGCTGAAGCGCCGCGCGCGCCGGGTTCGTTCCGCGTTCGCCGTGGCACGCGGCCGCGATCGCGAGGCCGCCGTCGGCGACCGCACGCGTCGGCCCTGCATCGCGATCCAGCGCACGATGTCGCCGGCGCGACCGTCAGCGGTTCCTCGCCGGGCTGGAGCGAAATCACGGTGACGCGCCCGGCGCGGCATAGACCTGATACAGCGCGCCACCGGTGAAAGGCCACACCTGAATCGCGTTGACATAGAACCGACATCCCGGTCGGAGCCAAGCATCGACGAAGCCCATGCGACCCATCTATCTTCTTGATCTATAGCTTATCTAGGAATGTTTCGGATTGCATGCACTGTATCCTCATCAAAGAGGAGATTTAATTTAGTTTCATCTCACCCACGCTTCTCTGGTTTCATCAATTGATCCATCGCCATAACTTGGGGGTTCTCAAGGTTATCTCGGGGGGAGGGAGTGTAGGAAGGTAAATCCGAGATCCAAGGGTCTCTCCAAACTAGTATACTAGTTCCAAAACCCACCAGTCTATAGGCTCTTTTGATAAGCAATGGCCGAGCACTTTCCAACCCTCTCCATGTGAAGGAGGCAGAACTAGCTGGATTAGCTTGAAGCCATGAATTTCCAACTTTATATTTAGCTCTCAACACCCTAATGCAGAAACTATCTTTGTTTGATAGGACCCACCATGCCAATTTGGCTATCATCGTTTCATTGAA
>DASWPR010000504.1:0-5136 GCA_036398455.1 Dokdonella sp. | reverse complement strand
GCAGCGCCTGGCGCTGTCGAGCCAGTTCGGCGGCCTGCAGATTGCATTGATCGATCCGGCCGATCGCCTCAACGCCAGCGCTGCGAACGCCTTGCTGAAAACGTTGGAGGAACCGGCGACGGCGACGGTCATCGTGCTGGTCGCGGACGATCCGGCGCGCCTGCCGGCGACGATCCGCAGCCGCTGCCAGCGCATCGAGATCGGCCGCCCGTCGCGCGACGAGGCGCTGGCGTGGCTGCGTGCGCAGCGCGTCGACGCGAAGCGCGCCGAGCTCGCGCTCGATGCCAGCCTCGGCAACCCGGGGCTGGCGCAGCTGTGGCTCGCCGACGACACGCTCGACCTGCGCAAAGCCTGCCTCGACGATCTCGCCGCGCTGACCCAAGGCCGCCGCACGGCCGCCGAGGTGGCGGAGCGCTGGACGGCCGATCGACCCGAAACACGCCTGTTGCTCGCGGCGGCCCTGGCCCGCGACGAGGCGTCGCGCCTCGCGCGCGGCGAAGCCGCCACGCTCGGCTTGACCGCGCGCAGCGAAATCCCGAAGCTAGCAGCGTGGTTCGACCGCGCCAATCGTGCGCGCGGCCTGCTCGCCACGCCGCTGCGCGCGGAGCTGGTCCTGCTGGACCTGCTGCGCCAGTGGCCGACGAGCGAACCCACGGCGAGGAGAGCGTAGGAATGTCGACTCCGGCATCGGGAGGCGCACCACGGCAGGGCATTCTGTCGCTGGCGATCAAGGACAAGGGCGCGCTGTTCAACGCCTATATGCCGTTCGTGCGCGGCGGCGGCCTGTTCGTGCCGACGACCAAGCGCTACAGCCTCGGCGACGAGGTGTTCATTCTGCTTTCGCTGATGGAAGACAAGGATCGCCTGCCGGTCGCCGGCAAGGTCGTCTGGATCACGCCGGCCGGCGCGCAAGGCAATCGGCTGGCCGGCATCGGCGTGCAGTTCGGCGATTCGTCCGATGGCGAAGCCGCGCGCACGAAGATCGAATCGATCCTGGCCGGCATCCTGACGCAGGAACGGCCCACCCACACGATGTAGGGTTTCGCGATGCGCATACTGATCCTCGGCGCCGGCGGCATCGGCGGCTATTTCGGCGCGCGCCTGATCGAAGCCGGCAGCGACGTTTCCTTCCTGCTGCGTCCCGCGCGTGCTGCCTTGCTGGCCGAACGCGGCCTGCGCGTGTTCGGTGCGCGCGGCGATTTCTCGCGCACGGTGCGCGCGATCACCGAGGTCGATGCGCACTACGACCTCGTCATCGTCTCCTGCAAGGCGTACGACCTCGATGCAGCGATCGCATCGATCCGCCCCGCGGTCGGAGTCTCGACGCGCGTGCTGCCGCTGCTGAACGGCCTGCGTCATCTCGATGCGCTGGACGCCGCCTTCGGCGCGGAGCGCGTGCTCGGCGGCCTGTGCCATATCTCGGTCACGCTGGAGGACGACGGCGCGATCCGCCAGTTCGGCGCGCTCGAGCGGCTCACCTTCGGCAGCCGCGATCCCGCACAGCCCGTGCCCGCCGCGATCGGCGCTGCCCTGCGTGCGCTCGGCCCGCACGTGATCGAGAGCGGCGACGTGATCGGCGCGATGTGGGACAAGTTCGCCTTCATCGCGACCCTGGCCGGCATCACCTGCCTGATGCGCGGCGCGATCGGCGGGATCGTCGCGACGGCCGAAGGCGCCGCACTGGTGCGCCGTCTGCACAGCGAATGCGCCGAAGTCGCCGCGCGCAGCGGACATGCGCTGCCCGCCGCGGCGATCGAGGCGGCGCTCGGCATCCTGACGGCTGCCGGCTCGCCGCTGAAAGCCTCGATGCTGCGCGACCTCGAACGCGGCGCCCGCACCGAATGCGAACACATCGCCGGCGACCTGCGTGCACGCGCGACCGGATTCGCCATCGATACGCCGCTGCTGGCCGCCGCGCTGGCGCACCTGCGCGTGTACGAGGCGGCGCGCGGCTTGCTCGATCGGTCCGCTTAGAGCCTGAAACAGGCTTTACGCTTTCGGCACACCCAGAGCATCTCGCGCGCACTGCTTCACCGTGGCGAGCATCGCGGCGAGGCCGTTCGAGCGTGTCGGCGAGAGGTGCCTGGCGAGGCCGATCGTTTCGATGAAGCGCGGTTCGGTGGCGAGGATTTCTTCGGCGGACCGGCCGGAATACACGCGCAGCAGCAAGGCGATCAGGCCGGACACGATCGATGAATCGCTGGCCGCGCGGAAATCCAGCTGGCGTGCGTCGCCGCGCGCAGCGAGCCACACCTGCGACTGGCAGCCCTGCACCTTGTTCGCTTCGGTCCTGGCGTCTTCGGGAAACGGCGGCAGCTTGCGGCCCAGGTCGATCAGGTATTGATAGCGTTCGGTCCAGTCGCCGAAGAACGCGAATTCCTCGGCGATGGCTATCTGCGCCTGCTCGGCGCTCGATTCGCTGGGTTCAAGCTGCGCGTTCATCGGGCTTCACTACCTTCCAGCGTGGACCCTGCGGCGTGTCTTCGATGACGATGCCGAGCGCGAGCAATTCGTCGCGCAGCCGATCGGACTCGGCGAAGTCACGCGCCTGCTTGGCTTTGGTGCGCTCGGCCACGAGCCGCTCGATCTCGGCCACATCGAGATCGACGCCATCGGCCGTCTGCTTGAACCACGCCTCCGGATCCTGCTGCAGCAGTCCGAGCAGTTCGCCGCCGGCAAGCAGGGCGCCCTTCGCAGCGCTGCGTTCGGCCGGTGTCTTCGCTGCGCGTGCCGTATCGGCGAGCTGGGCGAGCACGGCGAACGCGGCCGGCGTGTTCAAGTCGTCGAGCAGCGCGGCTTCGACATCGGCGGCGCCGGCATTGCCATCCGCCGGCACGTCGGCGAGGTCGCGCAGCAGGTTGTAATAGCCATCCAGCGTCGAGCGCGTTTGCTGCAAGGTGTTGTCGGACCAGTCCAGCGGCTGGCGGTAGTGCGCCTTCAGCAACAGGAAGCGCAGCACTTCGGCCGGATGCTGCTTCAGCAGTTCGTGCAGCACGAGCACGTTGCCGAGCGACTTCGACATCTTCTTGCCGTCGAAGGTGAGCATGCCGTTGTGCAGCCAGTAGCGCGCGAAGATCCTGCCGCCGTGTGCGCAGGTACTCTGTGCGATCTCGTTCTCGTGGTGCGGGAACATCAGATCGTTGCCGCCGGCGTGAATGTCGATGGTGTCGCCGAGATGCTTCTCGGCCATCGCCGAGCATTCGATGTGCCAGCCCGGGCGGCCGCGGCCCCAGGGGCTGTCCCAGCCGGGCAGTTCGGGTGTCGACGGTTTCCACAGCACGAAGTCGGCCGGGTTCCGCTTGTACGGGGCGACCTCCACGCGCGCGCCCGCGATCATGTCGTCGGTCGAGCGGCCGGAGAGCTTGCCGTAGTCGGCGTACGTGGCGACGTCGAACAGCACATGGCCTTCGGCGGCGTAGGCGTTGCCGCTCGCGATCAGGCGCTCGCACATCGCGATGATCTCGGCGATGTGCGCGGTCGCATGCGGAATCACGTCCGGCACGTCGGCGCCGATCGTCGCCATGTCTTCGAGGTAGGCGGCCGTGTAGCGATCCGTGATCGTGCTGATCGGCACGCCCGCGGCGCCCGCTGCGGCATTGATCTTGTCGTCCACATCGGTGATGTTGCGTGCGTAGACCACATGCGGATAGAGCCGGCGCAGCAGCCGCGCGAGCAGGCCGAAGGCGACGTACGGACGCGCATTGCCGATATGCACGTAGTTGTAGACCGTCGGTCCGCAAACGTACATGGTCACGCGCGCGGGGTCGGCCGGAACGAAATCCTCGATACGTCGGGTCAGGCTGTTGTGGAGTCGTAGCTGCATCGTTTGCGCCTCTTCGGCCCACGATGATAACAGGGCGAACCAGGCCTCGATTTCGCGGCCGGCGCGGAGGAATTTTCTGAATATAACGAAAAGCTTAGGCGTGGGTTCAGCGATTCGATGCTGTAATTGCGGCGGATGATGCTGGACGAAAGTCCATGCCCTGACAGTCGCTAGAGCCGGCACCGATCGGCGGAACGCTCAGATTCGGTTTTGGAGAACTTCATGAAAGTATTCGTTTTGACTGCCGCGCTGCTCCTGGTGGGAACCCAGGCAGGCGCGCAGGATCGCGGCTATGACCGCGGTGCGCCGCCGCAGGACGCGCCGGAGAACGTCAAGGTTGCCTGGGCCGACGTGCTGCGCGTCGACCCGATCTACGACCGCGTGCAGACCAGTGCGCCGCGCGAGGAATGCGAGGACGTTCCGGTCGAGCGCCACGTCGACAATGGCAACAAGGCCGCCGGTACGGTACTCGGCGCCATCGTCGGCGGCGTGCTCGGCAGCACGGTCGGCAAGGGCGACGGCCGCAAGGCGGCCACGGTCGCCGGTGCGGTCGTCGGCGGCGCGGTCGGCAACAACGTCGCGCAGGACGGCAATGGCTACTACCAGGGCAGCGAACGCCGCTGCCGCACGGTGCGCGATGCCGCCGAGGAACGCCGCGTCGTCGCCTACGACGTGCAGTACCGCTATCGCGGCGACGTCTACATGTCGCGCCTCAACTACGATCCGGGCGATCGCCTGCGCGTACGTGTGAGTATCGAGCCGGCCGAGTAGCTTCGCTCGCAGCGTCGCGTTTCGAATACGGCCGGGCATGTCCCGGCCGTTTCGTTTCCATCCGTTGTTGCCATCGACCGGCCATATTGCAGCGCGGCAGATTTGCCGTTAAGGTTGCCGACTCATGAAGAACATCGCTTTCCAGCCGCAGATCGTCACCAGCGCCCGCATGGCCGCCGGAATGACCTCGCGTGCTCGCCGACCGGAAACCGTCATCTGTGCCGGGTAGGCTGTCGCGCGTCTTCACGATTCGACGAAAAACCCGGCCCCTGCGCCGGGTTTTTGTTTTGGTTTTCCTGTGTGCGGTTGCATTCGCGCGAAGAACGAACTGGCCGTCCATGGTCGGAAGATGAACTCAGGCGCGGCTCCGTCCGCGAAGAAAGACCGGCCATCCGTGGCCGGACTCCTCAACAAAGACTGACGGCAGGTTGGTGATGGCACTCAGACATTTCTTGAATACGCAGGACTGGTCCCGCCCGGATCTCGACGCCTTGCTCGACCAGGCTGCCGCGTTCAAGCGCTCCCGGCTTGGCGATCAGTTG
>DASWPR010000503.1:0-8832 GCA_036398455.1 Dokdonella sp. | reverse complement strand
ACAGCGCCGATGCCATCGAAAATTATTGCGTGACGCGTTATTTCCTGTGCAGCGACGGCGCGGATACCAAGGTCGTTCTCGTTCAGCAGGACAATCGGCCGAACGCCTTCGTGCCGGAATCGCTGCGGAATATCCTGCTTTCGCTCAAGCAGGTCGCGGAAGGCAGCTGACCGCTCGCGCACCCGGCGCGGTACCGCGCCGATTCCGGTGCCTTCGGGCTATCCCTCGACGCACCTCGGTGCAGCGCTCGGAAAAGACTGCATCCTCCGGCGCACCCGATGACGACGTGCCCGCAGTATCTGGGCAAGTTTTAAAGGGGGCATTTCTACGAGACGGCCTGTGCTGTTCGTCGTGGAGAGCTGCAGCGAATCCTGCCGACGCTGGCGAGTTCGCTTCAATATCGGAATGGCAGGCCGTGAACGCGGCCTGCGGACGCACCGACGCGGTTGTCGGCGGTCGAACCGCCACTTCGATCGCGTGGTCGCTGGCGATGGCGGCAACGCGCTCCTCCGTGAGCGCGTGCGAGTCAGTCGTCCTTCGGCTTCACCAGCCCGGCGCGAATTGCGGCCTGCCGAAGCGCTTCCCGATCGAGCAGCAGTTCGTCGGTCTGCTTGAGCTTCTTGCGTTTCTGCTTCTCGGCAATGATGCGTGCAGCCTTCTCCCGGCGCTGCTCGTTCGCGCGCCTTTCTTCCTCGTCCTTTCCCATGTGGAACTCCCGCACACGCCTGCGCGGCGGATGGTCCATTCGAAACCGCATGGAATGGGCAGAAAAGCGATGTGCGGCCGATGTTCGATGACGAGCGGCGCGCCGCGGCGCCTGCATGAACGAACTCATCGACCCGCCGAAATCGCCGGTGCCTCGATGGCATCGATGCGGATATCCGAGCCACCTTCGTTTGCTATGCTCGCGGCGGCGTTGCAAGGCGCCTCCGGGTCCGCGGAAAGGGTTCAACCCACTTGACGATTGCCTGAAGCCATCAGCCTTTATGCAGCCGGGATTGCGGACCTTCGGCGTCAGTGCATGGAGGTTGTCATGAAAGAGCTGCCGACGCGGCCGAATCTCGGCCATCTGAAGAAACAGGCGAAAGACCTGCTCGCTGCGTGCCGTCGATTCGACCGCACCGCCCTGGCGCGAATGCGCACGAGCCTGCCCGCCGCAGCGGGGCGCAGCGACGAGGCCATCGCCGCGATGGATCTGCGGCTTCACGACGCGCAATCGTGCCTCGCGCGCGACTACGGGTTCCCGTCGTGGACGCTGCTGAAGGACTACGTCGACGCGAAGGCCATGCCCAGCGAAGGCGACGAAGCCCTGCTGCGACGATGGATGACGTGGACCTTCGGCGCCGGTTACCACAACGCCAAGCCGGCGCTGTCGGCGCGAATGCTCGGCGAGCATCCGCGACTGGTCGCCGACCTTCCGGCCCTCGCCTGCGCGGTGGGCGATGTCGCCCGTGTGCGAGTGACGATCGCGCACGACGCTGCGTGGGCGCGAACGCGGGGGACACCCGATCTGCCTTCTCCGCTGCAATGCGCCTGCTTTTCCGCGCTGATCGGGCTGCCTGCCTTCGCGCAGGGTATCCGCGACTGCGCCGCTCTGCTGCTCGCGGCCGGCGCCGACGTTGGCGATCCGCTGATCGATCCGGCGTTCCCGAATGAGCCGCTCAGCGTTCTGTATGCCGCCGCTGGACGCAATCACGATGCGGCCCTCACTCGCCTGCTGCTGCAGGCCGGAGCGAATCCCGACGATGGCGAGTCGCTGTATCACGCGACCGAAGTGGCAGACCCCGAATGCGTACGCCTGCTCCTGGAGGCCGGCGCCCGCGTGACCGGCTCGAACGCGCTGTTTCGTTCGCTCGATTTCGAGCACCCGCGAACCACCCGCCTGCTGCTCGCGCATGGCGGCGATGCCAACGAAGCCGGACCGCTCGGCAGTCCGCTGACTCACGCGATCCGGCGGCGGCGCTCGCTGCAGGTTGTCCGCCTGCTTCTCGACGCCGGCGCCGATCCCGCCTCACGCAATGCCATGGGCGTCGGCGCGTACCGTCTGGCCCTGCGCATGGGCCTTTCGGAGACGGCGGGTCTGCTGCGCGAGCACGGCGCGCCGGTCGGGGGCGACGACGCTGCGGAAACGTTCATTGCGGCATGCGCGCGTGCCGATCGCGCGGCGGCGTTCGCCGTCCTCGCGCAACATCCCGGACTGATCGGCGCGATGAGTGTGGAGCAACTGCACGTATTGCCCGACCTGGCTGCCGAGGGCTGTGACGACGCGGTGCGCATCATGGTGGAAGCGGGCTGGCCGATTGCCGTGCGCGGCGGCGATATTCGCGGCAGCGCCTTGAACCATGCCGTGTTCCGCGGCGACAGCGTGCTGGCGGGATTTCTGCTCGCGCACGGCGCGAGCTACGACGAGCGGCATACCTACAACGACAATGTGTACGGCACGCTGGGCTTCGCCTCGACCGCCGTGACGAATCCGCAAGGCGACTGGCTCGGTTGCGCGAAGGCGCTGATCGAAAGCGGCGCGCCGATACCGGGCGTTGACTACGCATTCGCCGAAGACGTCGCGCAGTACTTTGCCGGGCTTCGATCAGCTGCCGGAGGGTGAGTTGCCCGCTTCGTGCGACGGATTCAGGCGAACGCCCGGGCGCGATCGACCGATACCTTCGTGCAATGGACGCCATTCTTCGTCCCTGACCTAATCGCGGCACGCGTGCGCTGTCCCCCTGCATTCGATTCGACTCGCCATGCAGGGGGACGATGCGACCGATGCGGGCCCGCCAAACTCGATAGGGGATGCCGACCATGAAGAGCAGACTCAGGCTGATGATCGCAGGCAGTGCGGCATTGCTCGGCGCGATGGCCGCCGGCACAGCCATCAGCGCGCAGGACAAGTACGCCCTGAAGGTGCCGGATGGCCTCGCGTTCTCCGAGTTCAAGGGCTACGAGGACTGGACGACGGTCGCGGTCAGCCAGACGGGCGATACGATCGAAGTGATTCTCGCCAATCCGTTGATGATCGGCGCCTACCGCGCCGGCGCGCCCGACAACGCCAAGGCGTTTCCGGATGGATCGAAGATGGCGAAGGTCCATTGGACGACGAAAAAGAGCGCACAAGCCCCGCAGCCGACGACGGTGCCCAACACCCTGCACGACGTCGATTTCATGGTGAGGGACAGCAAGCGATTTGCCGACACCGGCAATTGGGGATACGCGCAGTTCGACTATGCGCCCGCATCCGATACGTTCACGCCGTCGGTCAGCGGCACCGGTTGCGGATTCGGCTGCCACACCCTGGTGGCGAAAACAGACTACGTCTTCACCGCGTACGGCAAGCGATGACCTCGCGCGCCGCTCGGGGCGCGCGGACGCATTGCGGGTCGCCGGGCGCAGGCTGCATCGCATGGGCGCGCGTGCGCAGGCCGGAAGTCCCGGCCTGCGTCCGGCAGCGCCAGCCGGGCGAGCGGCCCTGCGGTTTCGAGCGGGACCGGTCCGGATGCGCTTTCCATAAGTAGCCTTTTGCACCGCGAAACGATGGGCCGCTACGTCCCGCAAGTCCTCGTCGGCGCTGCCGGCAGCCCCAACTTGATCGCGATGCCGACGAGCGTCGCGAAGGAGTCGGCGCGCATCTTGCGCATCACGTTGCCGCGGTGAGCCTTCACCGTGATCTCGCTGATGCCGAGTTCGCCCGCGACCTGCTTGTTCAAGCGCCCGCAGACCACCCATGCCATGACCTCGCGCTCGCGCTGGGTCAACGAAGCGTGGCAGTCGCGCAGCACCCTGATCTCGGCGTCCTGATGCAGCACCACGCGACTGCATTCGATACCGCGCTCGATGGCGCTCAGCAGCAGCTCGTCGCGGAGGGGTTTGAGGAAGAACTCGAACGCTCCCGCCTTCATCGCCTGCACCGTCGTCGGCACGTCGGCGTCGCTCGCGACGAAGACGACCGGCATGTCGGTGCGGTCGACCGCGACGCGCTTCTGCACGTCCAGGCCGTGGGCATCGGGAAGCCTCACTGCGAGGACCAGGCAGCTCGGTGCGAACACGTGCGGCCGGGCCAGGAACGCCTGGGCGCTGGCGAAGGTTTGCGCGTGCCAGCCGATGCCTTGGATCAGTCGTTGCAGCGTCTCGCGCACCGCGATGTCGTCATCGACGACGAACACCACCGGGGTGGCAGCCGCCGACGGCGTCGATCGTGCCCGGATATCCGGCATTGCGCCGGACGGCACATATCGTCGCGTGGGCGGCCCCTTCGGCACGTCGGCTCGCTCGCCCCAGACGCGGCCTCGTCCCGCACCCGCTTCAAGTCTTCCATCCAACATCGTGCTGCCCTCCGTCTGCGCGTCGTCCGCACAGGTCTTTGGAAAACACAGAACCACATCGCAAGACGCCATCCTACGCGCGCTGGCCGGAACCCGAAACCCGAATCCGGACAATCGGACGGCCGACTCCTTCGAGTTGCTGCGGAGCGCGAGACCGGTGCGTCGGCGATTCCGCCGCAGTTCGAGCGCCGGGTGCCGGCGAGATCACGCCGGGAGCGCGGCAGGGGAGGTCGAGCAGCAGGCAGGAAAGTCGCAGGCAGGCTCGGTCTGAGGGAATCGCAGCGCCACCTTGCGTCGACGACTCGCATGGGCCGGCATGACATGCGCGCGTTGGTTGTCGATCGGCCTTTCGCATGACGTTGCAGTCATCGCGTCCGACCTTCAGCGAGCGGTTCGATCGGCATTGCGGCCGCCGATATCTGCAGAGCGCGAGAACCCTTCGTGAAGATTGTGTTTGTTGAGGCGAGTTCAGCTATGGCCGTCCAGACTGAAATCGCAACGCAATGCGATCCCTCTCTCTCGCTACGCGCTGCAGGGCTGAATTGATTTCGCGGGGCTCGTATCCAACGTCGGGTCCCGCGCTTTGTGTCCAGAGATCGAGCAAGGAGACCAGGCATGACGTGCGGATTCACGTTCGAGGAAATCGATGGCGCTACCCCGCAGGAAATTGCGATCCGGCGTGCAGGGTTGTGGCGCGAAAAGCGCGATGTGCCAGAGCCTCTGTACACCGACGAAGGCAAGCCGCGGGCCGAGTTCGTGAAGGACAGGCCGCATCCCTGGCCGTTCGGCGAGTGATCGTCGTTTGCGCCGGCACGGATTCAATTCCGGCGCGAGAACGAGCGACGAGCAGCACGGCCACGGAAGGCCGCCGCAGCAGTGATCGGTCGTCGCGGCATCTTCACGAATGTCAGTCGCGTGCTCGAGTCTTCGCGCTCGACGCCACGCCAAGGATCTTGTCCATGCGGCGCGTCAGTGCCGACGCTCGAAGATCCGTGGACTGTTCTACGGACAGCGCGCGCCTATCGATTGCCGACGCTCTGCAGGAATGTCGCGGATGGCACGAAGAACAGCGTGCCGGTCATTGCTTTGCTGTAATCGAGCAGTCGATCGTAGTTGCCGGGAGGCCGGCCGACGAACATGTTCTGAAGCATCTGTTCCATTCGATCCGGCGAGCGTGCGTAGCCGATGAAATACGTGCCGAACTCGCCCTTGCCGACATCGCCGAACGGCATGTTGTCGCGCACGATGTCGAGTTCCTCGCCGTTCTCCACGATAGTCGTCAGTGCGTTGTGCGCGCAGCTCGGTTTCACGGCGTCGTCCAGCTCGATATCCGCAAGCTTGGTGCGGCCGATGATTTTCTCCTGCTGCTCCACGGCGAGTGCGTTCCAGCGTTGCAGGTCGTGCAGGTACTTCTGCACGATCACGTAGCTGCCGCCGCGGAAAGGCGGGTCTTCATCGCCGATGATCGCCGCGTCCATGGCCGCCTGGTCCACCGGATTCTCCGTGCCGTCGACGAAGCCGATCAGGTCGCGGTCGTCGAAGTAGTTGAAGCCGTGCACCTCGTCGGCCGTGGCAACGGCATCGCCGAGGCGGGACATCACCTGGGTCGCGAGTTCGAAGCACAGGTCCATGCGCGTCGCACGAATGTGCAGGAGCAGGTCTCCCGGCGTCGAAACGGCGTGGTGCTGGCCGTGGATTTCCCGGAAAGGGTGCAGGCTCGCCGGCCTCGGCGGCCCGAAGAGGCGGTCCCAGGCGTCCGATCCGAAACCCACCACGCACGACAGGCGCCCTTCGAGATCGCGGAAGCCGACCGCACGCAGAAGTCCTGCCAGATCGGAACACAGCGCGCGCACGGTATCCCGGTGCGGGGGTTCCTGCTTCAGCGTAAGGACCAGAAAGATGGCGGCGCGCGTCAGCTTCGCCACAACCTGCTGTGGAACTGCGGACACGGCCATCCCCTTGCGTGTTTTCAGTAGTTTAGTCGGCGCTCGATCGCCCGCAAGAAGTATTGCAGCGCCGGTCCGTTCTTGGACATGTCCGGCGCGGCACGTCGCCGATGCGCCGCCCCGGCCTCAATCGCGTACCTGTGCACGCAAGGAAGCGATGGCGAAGATCGCCGCAAGGACGACGTAGGCTGCGGTAAATTGCACAGCGACTTCGCGCGCGCTGCCGACGAGTGTCCAGGGCAGGTAGATGCCTCCGGCCTGTTCCACCGAATGAATGATGCCGAATGCCGTGAGTGCGGCGCCCAGCAGAACGATGGCCGAAGCGGCTCTGAGCTTGCCGTCGATCAGGGCGACGACGAAGCTCGCCCAGATCATCGACGTGATGATGAACCCGTTGCCGAGCGTCACCAGCACGGCGAGCTCGGGCAGGCCCTTGCCCGTTGCGCCGAGCAGGGCGGCGAAGCGATCGGGCGCGACGACCGACGGATCGCTGAACTTGATCGTGACCATGCGCGCGATCGCCGGGAAGAAACTGAAGACGACGGCGGCGGCGTAGCGCTGCGGCGTCGCCTCGAAGGCTTGCGTGGTGATGCTGATGGCGACGAAGACGAGAATCGGCGCAAGGATCGCGAGCGGCAGCAGCTCGACGAGGTTGGACAGATACCCGAACACGCCGCCGAGGCCGATGAACAGGCCGGTCAGCAGCGTATACGTGCTCGTCGCACCCATCGCTTTGTAGGCCGGCTGGCCGATGTAGGGAGTGGTCTGCGCGACGCCGCCGAACAAGCCGGCGACCAGGGTGGAGACGGCTTCGGTCAACAGGATGTCGCGCGTCGAATAGTCGTCGCCGGCAGCGCGTGCGCTTTCGCTGACGTTGATGCCGCCCACCACCATCAGCAGTCCAAACGGCAGCAGCAGGGGCAGGTACGGAAGGGTCAACGGCAGGCCGTCGATGAAGCCGAGCGTCGGCAACGGCAATGCGAAGCGCCATTGCCACGCGGCGGGCGCGTGATAGGCGGAGCCGAGCGCGCCGAGTGGGCCGAGGCCGTAGTAGAGGAGGGTGCCGACGAGAAAGGCGGCGAGCACGCCGGGAATTCCGAACGGCAAGCGGCCCTTCGCGACCAGCGCGTACAGCACGATGCCGAGGCCCGCGAATCCGACGACCGGAATGCGCAGGATCTCGAGCAATGGAAGAAAGCCGATCAGCACCAGGGCGATGCCGGCAATGGAGCCGAGCAGGCCGGCTCGGGGAACGTATTTCTGCACGGTCGCGCCGGCGAACGAGAGGACGAACTTGAGCAGGCCTATCACGATCAACGACGCCATGCCGAGCTGCCAGGTGGCGATGGCTGCGGCATTCGCATCGAGTCCGCCCTGCTTGTAGCCGACGAAGGCCGGGCCGAGCACGAGCAGGGCCATGCCGATGCTGGTGGGCGCGTCGAGCCCGAGTGGCATCGCCGTCACGTCGCTCCTGCCGGTGCGTGCCGCCAGCCGGCGCGCGAGTATCGTGTAGACGACATTGCCGACGAGCACGCCAAGCGCCGTGCCTGGAAACATGCGATAGAACACGACGTCGGCAGGAAACTGGAAGACGCCGACGAGCGCGCCGGCAATGAAGGCCATGATCGACAGATTGTCGACGACCAGGCCGAGGAAGCCATTGAGATCGCCCGATGAAAGCCAGCGGCGCGCAGGCACGGCGCTCATGCCGGTCGCCCAGGCGTGTCGCGCGCAGGGTCGGCGCCGCTCTTCGATGGAACCGCCGTGGCTGTGCCGGAGCGATCGAATGCGGCGCGTTTCGCCTTCACCATGTGTTTCCCCTGCGAGGTGTGCGGAAGCCGGCGGCCGACGTGGCCGCCGTCAGAACGAGACGTCGGCCGGCTGGGTGACGCGCAGCACCGACTGGTCGCCGGTCCTGGCCTTCCACGCCGCGCGAATCGATTCGACATCGGCACGATGCGCCGGCGTGTCGGGATACAGCAGCAGGATCACCTTGGAGCGCAGGCGCTCCGGCGCCGCGGCGCCCTTGCTGCGCCACTGCCCATAGATGTCGAACACGCTGAGGCCGTCGGGAAAACGCGAACTCACTTCATGGTCGAGAAAGGACCGCCATTCGGTCTCGCCGACGCCGGACGCGGCATCGTCGGCGAGTCCGGTGCCGAAGTAGAGTTCGGTGCGCACCCAGCCTGCCGTCTGCGCGGGATGTGCGCCGTCCCCGGCCAGCGTCGCCGTCGCCGGGCGCGTGCTCGGCTGGCTGGCGCAGCCGGAAACGGCTACGAGGACGGCAAACAGGAGCGCGGTCGTTTTCATGGGAGAATTCTAGAGAAGTTGTTCAGCCGTCCATCCATCCAGGCGCCCATAAGCTTATGCGTTCGAGTAGGGATGTGCGGTTCCGAATGGGGCGGCTCGCATTGCTAGCATGAAAGGCATTGCTGAGACGACTGGGGAAACTTCCATGCTTCATTCGAGACGCGGCGGCCGCCGCTCGCTGGGCTATGCCATTGCATCGGCCCTCGCCGCCGCCGCATCCGTTGCGGCGGCAGCCGACGACCCGCAGACACTTTAAC
>DASWPR010000502.1:0-10014 GCA_036398455.1 Dokdonella sp. | reverse complement strand
CCCGGCGCGCGTTCGCGCCGATCGACTGGCCGGTGGACGGCGACGAGAGCCGCGAAGCGCTGGCGTGGCGCGCGATCGTGCGCGGCACGCACGACTACTGTGCGAAGAACGGGTTCGACAAAGTGTGGATCGGCTTGTCCGGCGGCATCGATTCCGCGCTCGTGCTGGCGCTGGCGATCGACGCGCTCGGCGCGCACAACGTGACCGGCGTGCGTCTGCCGTCGCGCTACACCTCGGACCTCAGCAACGACCTCGCCGAGGAACAGGCGCGAGCGGCGGGCGTCGAGGTGCTGACGATTCCGATCGAGGCGCCGTTCAAGGGATTCGTCGAGGCCCTGGCGCCGGCTTTCGCAGGGCGTGCCGCCGACGCGACCGAGGAAAACCTGCAGTCGCGCAGCCGCGGTGCGCTGCTGATGGCGCTGTCGAACAAGTTCGGCGGGCTGCTGCTGACGACCGGCAACAAGAGCGAAAACGCGGTCGGCTACGCGACCATCTATGGCGACATGTGCGGCGGCTATGCGCCGATCAAGGATCTGTACAAGACCGAGGTGTATGCGCTGGCGAACTGGCGCAACAGCGTCGGCGGCGCTCCGGTGATTCCGCCGGCGGTGATCGAGCGGGCGCCCTCGGCGGAGCTGCGCGAGAACCAGACCGACCAGGATTCGCTGCCTGCGTACGACGTACTCGATGCCATTTTGTACCGCTACGTCGACCAGGAGCAGTCGCGCGACGACATCGTGCATGCCGGTTTCGCCGAGGCGGTGGTCGACCATGTGCTGCGCCTGGTGCGCATCAACGAGTGGAAGCGCCATCAGGCGGCGCCGGGACCGAAAGTGTCGCGTCGCGCGTTCGGCCGCGAGCGGCGTTATCCGATCACATCGGGCTGGCGCTGAGCGCCTTGCTCCGACGTGATCGGCGTTTCTTCGACCGCGTTGTCGAGCGCGCGGTTACTGCCCGCGATTGGTCAGCGGAATCAGCTTCCACCAGTTGGAGCGGTAGTTCGGCCAGTCGTGCGTGAAGAACGGGTGATCGGGATAATTCAGCTTGAGCACGCGTTCGGCGTCGTCGGCGAGCTTGTCCTGTCCGAGCGCCTTGTAGCTGTCGACCATGATCGCCAGCGCGTCGCCGCTCTGCGGTGACTGCGGATAGGTTTCGATGATCGTCTTCGCGCGCGTGGACGCGGCGACGTAGGCTTTGCGCTTGAAGTAGAAGTAGGCGATGTTGAGATCGGACTGCGCCATCATGTTGCGCAGGAAAATCATGCGCTGGCGCGCGTCGTCGGCGTAGCGGCTCTGCGGATAGCGCGACAGCAGCGCATTGAAATCGTCGAACGACTGGCGCTGGTTGGCCTGGTCGCGCTTGGTCATGTCCTGGCCGATGTAGCGCTCGATGAAGCCGGCCGAGTGATCGAAGTTGATCAGCCCGCGCAGGTAGTACGCGTAGTCGATGTGCCGATGCGTCGGATAGGTCTTGATGAAGCGGTTGACCGTGGAATAGGCGTCGTCCTGCTTGTCGTTCTTGTACTGCGCGTAGGCCAGGTTCAGCTGCGACTGCTCGGTGTAGGGGCCGAACGGGAAACGCGCGACCAGGCGCTGGAAGATGCGCGAGGCGAAGTCGTAGTTCTGGTCGTCGAGCACGCCGACGCCCTTCTGGTACAGCTCCTCGACGGGCAGCGTGTCCAGCGGATCGCCTTTCTTGCCGCGATGGAATAGCGAGCAGCCGGCCAGCGTGACAAACAGCGCGACCATGGCGAGACGCAGGACGAATTTGAGACTGGGGGAGACTCGCATGCGGATAGCAGGCTCTGCGATGATGGATGGGAGGGTGGATGCTGCCGGTGCGGCGCTGGGCTGGATCGGCCGGCAGCGCGTCCCGGACGCGATCCGCCTGCTCGATGGATCGTCGATCCGTTCGCGGCAAGCTTCAAACGACGATCATAACCCGAACGTCGCCTGCGCTGGAAACGCGCCACACCTTGAGAGTTGAGCATGAGCGAAGCGGAATCCAGCCTGAATACGAGCGTTCCCTTCGAGATGGCCGGCCGCCGCTTCGATCAGGCGCTGGCCGAACTGTTTCCGGACTATTCGCGTTCGCGCCTCACGACCTGGATCAAGTCCGGCGCCGCGCTGCTGGACGGCGCCACCGTCGCGCCGCGGCACACCGTGCGCGGCGGCGAGCAGGTTTCGCTCAGCGTGCGCATGGAGCGCGAGATCGGCGCGCAGCCCGAAGCGATCGATCTCGACATCCGGCACGAGGACGCCGATGTGCTGGTGGTCAACAAGCCGGCCGGCCTGGTCGTGCATCCGGGGGCGGGCAACGCGGCCGGCACCTTGCAGAACGCGCTGCTTCACTACGATCCGAAGCTCGCCGAGATCCCGCGCGGCGGCATCGTGCACCGGCTCGACAAGGACACCTCCGGCTTGATGGTGGTCGCGCGCACGCTGCGTGCACACACCTCGCTGGTCGAGCAGCTGTCGGCGCGCGAAGTGCATCGGCAGTACGCCGCCATCGTCTACGGCGCGATGGTTGCCGGCGGCCGCGTCGATGCCGCGATCGGCCGGCATCCGCACGATCGCCTGAAACAGGCCGTGCGCGAGGATGGCCGCGACGCGGTCACGCACTACCGCGTGCGCGAGCGATTTCGCACGATGACCCTGGTCGAGTGCCGCCTCGAAACGGGAAGGACGCACCAGATTCGCGTGCACATGGCCTACGTTCGCCATCCGCTGGTCGGCGATCCGCAGTACGGCGGCCTGTTGAAGCTGCCGAAGGGCGCCAGCGCGGAACTGGTCGATGCCATGCGCGCGTTCCGTCGCCAGGCCCTGCACGCCGAACGCCTCGAATTCCTGCACCCGAAGAGCGGCAAGACGGTGGCGGTCGAAGCGGAGCGGCCGGCCGACATGGAAGCCTTGCTGTCCGCGTTGCGGGTGGATGCGAAAGCGCATCCGGCATGAGTCCGCCGGTCGCCGCGAACACGCCGGCCGGGCACGGCGGCGAGTGGCTCCGGCCCGATTGGCCGCGCGTTGCGGGCGTCCAGGTGGTCGTCACGACGCGTCTCCTGCCGGGCCGGTCCGCGCCGCCGTTCGACCGCTTCAACCTGGGTGTGCGCAGCGGCGACGATGCCGCCGCGGTGGCGGCGAATCGCGCCGACCTGGTGCGGCGGCTGTCATTGCCGGCGCCTCCGCGCTGGCTGCGCCAGGTGCATGGGATCGAGGTACACGATGCCGATGCGCCGGCGGCGCAGGAGCCTGAAGCCGATGCGATGGTCGCGCGGGGCGCCGGCATCGTGTTGGCCATCCTGACCGCGGACTGCCTGCCGATCCTGCTCTGCGCGGACGACGGTTCGGTGGTGGCCGCTGCGCATGCGGGCTGGCGCGGCCTTGCCGCCGGGGTGATCGAAGCGACGCTGGCACGCATGGCAATGCCCGGCAGGCGCATCTCGGCCTGGCTCGGCCCGGCAATCTCAGCGTCGTCGTACGAGGTCGGCGACGAAGTCCGTGGCGCCTTCGTCGAACGCGATGCCGGCGCCGCGGATGCGTTCGCGGCGACGCAGCCTGGCCATTGGCGATGCGATCTCCCTGCGCTCGCGCGGCGGCGGTTGGCCGCGGCCGGCGTGGTGGCGATCCACGGCGGCGGCTTCGACACCTTCACCGATGCGCGGTTCTATTCCTATCGGCGCGAGCGCGAAACGGGGCGCTTCGCCAGCCTGATCTGGCGCACGCGCGAGGCTTGACGGCCTGGCGGCGGAGCCGTCGCACGCTGCGCTAGGGGGCCACGCTGCCGGAGTCGCGCTGCGGCGGCGCTGCTTGCGCCGGGCTCGCCTGCTGGCTCGAAGGCGTTGCAGCGTTCAATGCGGATGGCCGACGCAGCAGGCTGTAGCCGATCGCGATCAGGCTGGTGGCGAGCAGCGCCCATTTGATCCAGCCGAGGCCGGGGGTGAGCTTGAGCTGGGCGAAGCCGTCGCTGCCGGCCAGAGGGCGCGCGGCGTCGACGGCGCTCGCTTCGCTCCGATAGCACCCGCCGAGGTAGCGGCTGACATCGCCTGGCAGATGGGTCGGCCGCCGTCCGCCGCGGGTCAGCAAGCGGACCAGTTCCGGCAGGGACATGCAGGCTGCCGCGCCTGCCGTGGCGCGAACGACGCCGAGCCGGTTGGCCATCGCCGACAGCTTGCCGGAATCGAAGATGCGTTCCAGTTGCCATGGCTTCAGAGGCATGGGGGTGCTGTCGGTCACCCACGATTCGACCAGATAGCCGAGGCCCTGCTGGTGGAATTTCGCCATCAGCCCCGGCACACCGCCGCTGCGGCCGTCGAAAATCAGCGTCAGCAGTTCCGCCATCAGCGCGTGGCTGGCGTCGCCGAGAGCGAAGCGCTCGTCGACTTCACGGATGAGTGGGTTCAACATCGGGATATACCTTGCGCTCTGGCTGCGGCGGTCGTCTGGCCGGTTGCGCCTGCGAGTCCTGCATCAGCCGCCAAGTCTAGAAGGTCGTTCGACCGCACGTTGCGAACCTTTGCAAACCGCGGTCGCGCTTGAAGAGCGCGCCGGGACGACCCATCTGGCGCCTATCCGGACGCATGCCGCGTCCGATTTTTTCGAAGACGTGCCGGCACGCTGCGGGACAGCGCGCCGATCTCTGGAGGAACCAGCCGCCATGCGAATGGACAAATTGACGTCGCGTTTCCAGCAGGCACTCGCCGATGCGCAGAGCCTTGCGGTCGGACGCGACCACAACATGCTCGATCCGGCCCACCTGCTTGCCGCGCTGCTCGATCAGCAGGGCGGCTCGACCGTGCCGCTGCTGGCACAGGCCGGCGTCAACGTGCCGGCGCTGCGAACGCGCGCCGGGCAACTGCTCGACCGGCTGCCGAAAGTCGCCGGCCAGGAAGGCAATATCAATGTCTCCAACGAGCTCAACCGCTTGTTGAACCTGACCGACAAGCTCGCCCAGCAGCGCGGCGACCAGTTCATCGCGTCCGAGCTTTTCGTACTGGCTGCGCTCGACGACAAGGGCGAGGTCGGCGCGGCGCTGAAGGCGGCCGGCGCGACGAAGGCGAACGTGGAAGCGGCGATCGAGAAGATGCGAGGGGGTGAGAAGGTGCAGTCGGAGAATGCCGAGGACCAGCGCCAGTCGCTGGAAAAATACACGATCGACCTCACCGCGCGTTCGGAGAAGGGCAAGCTGGATCCGGTGATCGGACGCGACGAGGAAATCCGTCGCGTGATCCAGGTACTGCAGCGGCGCACGAAGAACAATCCGGTGCTGATCGGCGAGCCCGGCGTCGGCAAGACGGCGATCGTCGAAGGGCTCGCGCAGCGCATCATCAACGGCGAGGTGCCGGAAGGCCTGCGCAATCGGCGCGTGCTGTCGCTCGACATGGGCGCGCTGATCGCCGGGGCGAAATTCCGCGGCGAGTTCGAGGAGCGCCTCAAGGGCGTGCTGAACGACCTGTCGAAGCAGGAAGGCCAGGTCATCCTGTTCATCGACGAGCTGCACACGATGGTCGGCGCCGGCAAGGCCGAAGGCTCGATGGACGCCGGCAACATGCTCAAGCCCGCGCTCGCGCGCGGCGAACTGCACTGCATCGGCGCGACCACGCTCGACGAGTACCGCAAGTACATCGAGAAGGATGCGGCGCTCGAGCGCCGCTTCCAGAAGGTGTTCGTGGGCGAGCCCAGCGTCGAGGACACCATCGCGATCCTGCGCGGCCTCAAGGAGCGCTATGCGGTGCATCACGGCGTCGAGATCACCGATCCGGCCATCGTCGCCGCGGCCACCTTGTCGAACCGCTACATCTCCGATCGGCAACTGCCGGACAAGGCGATCGACCTGGTGGACGAGGCGGCATCGCGCATCCGCATGGAGATCGATTCCAAGCCGGAAGAACTCGATCGCAAGGAGCGCCGCCTGATCCAGCTGAAGATCCAGCGCGAGGCTTTGAAGAAGGAAAAGGACAGCGAATCGAAGCAGCGCCTGGCCGATCTCGAGAAGGAGATCGAGGTGCTGGAGCGCGACTATTCCGACCTCGAGGAAATCTGGAAATCGGAGAAGGCGACGCTGCAGGGCGCGACCCGGGTCAAGGAGCAGATCGAGCAGGCCAAGCTCGATCTGGAAGCCGCGCAGCGCCGCCAGGACTACGCCAAGATGAGCGAAATCCAATACGGGAAAATTCCCGAATTGGAAAAGCAGCTGAAAGTGGCGCAGGAGGCCGAGACCAAGGGTTTCACCTTGCTGCAGGACAAGGTCACGGCGGAGGAAATCGCCGAGGTCGTCGCGCGCTGGACCGGCATCCCGGTCAGCAAGATGCTAGAAGGCGAGCGCGAGAAGCTGCTCAAGATGGAAGACGAACTGCACAAGCGCGTCGTCGGCCAGGACGAAGCCGTGCACGCGGTCGCCGACGCGATCCGGCGTTCGCGCGCGGGTTTGTCCGATCCGAACCGGCCGAATGGCTCGTTCCTGTTCCTTGGGCCCACCGGCGTCGGCAAGACCGAGCTGTGCAAGGCGCTCGCCGAGTTCCTGTTCGACTCCGGCGATGCGATGGTGCGCATCGACATGAGCGAGTTCATGGAAAAGCACTCGGTCAGCCGCCTGATCGGCGCGCCGCCCGGCTACGTCGGCTACGAGGAGGGCGGCTATCTCACCGAAGCGGTGCGTCGCCGTCCATACAGCGTGATCCTGCTGGATGAAGTGGAGAAGGCGCACCACGACGTCTTCAACATCCTGCTGCAGGTGCTCGACGACGGCCGTCTCACCGACGGCCAGGGTCGCACGGTCGATTTCCGCAATACGGTGATCGTGATGACCTCCAACCTCGGCTCGCAATACATCCAGGAAGCCGCGGGCGACAGCGAGGAGGAATATACGAAGATGAAGGCATCCGTGATGGGTGTCGTGCAGGCGCATTTCCGTCCGGAGTTCATCAATCGTCTCGACGAAATCGTCGTGTTCCGCGCGCTCGACAAGAAGCAGATCCGTGCCATCGCACGCATCCAGACCGACTACCTCGCCAAGCGCCTGGCCGAACGCCAGTTGAAGCTGACCTTGAGCGAGAAGGCGCTCGATCTGCTCGGCAGTGTCGGCTTCGATCCGGTGTACGGCGCGCGGCCGCTGAAACGCGCGATCCAGCAGCAGTTGGAGAACCCGCTGGCGCGCGAGATCCTCGAAGGCAAGTTCCAGCCAGGCGATACCGTCGCAGTCGACGCCGAGCAGGGCAAGCTGCATTTCCTGCGCACCTGAGTGCTGCGGACAACACGAGGATCGCGGCGAGCCTGCCGCGATCCTCGTCATCGGGCGTGCGCGTCGCGGTGATATTCTCGACGCGGGAAACAAGGATTCTGGGGAGTCGTCATGTCCGCGCGTTGCCTGCTGCTCGTGGTTGCACTTCTGTTCGTCTGCCCACTCGCCGCGCAGGCGCGCGAGACCGGCGCGATCGAGTGCCGCTCGAACGATTTCAAGTACACCGAATGCCATACGCCATTCCGCAGCGCGGGCCTGGTACGGCAGCTGTCGAAGACGGCCTGCATCCAGGAACAGACCTGGGGCTTCAACCAGCAGACCGGTTTCGTCTGGGTTTCCGATGGCTGCGCCGGTGAATTCGCCGAGGGCGCACTGGTCGATCGCGGCGTCTACGACGATCGCGACGCGCCACCGCCGCGCCACCAGGACGACCGCAACCGGCGCGGCAACGTAATGGAATGCTCGAGCAGCGGCTACAAGTTCACGCGCTGCGGCAACCGCTGGCGTTCGGCGCGGCTGCTCAAGCAGCTGTCCGATTCGGCATGCACCGAGAACCAGAGCTGGGGCGTCGACGGCGAGGGACTGTGGGTCGATCAAGGCTGCTCCGGCCGCTTTGCCGAAGATGAGGACGGCTACGACGATCGCCGTTCCTATTCGGGCAGCGGCTACGACCACGATGCCGCCGATGGCGGCGGCAGCACCGTCACCTGCGAGAGCCAGGGCGGCGATCGCGAACGCTGCGGCCTGCCACGCGGCACGCGCGAAGTGCATATCGACGAGCAGCTGTCGCAGGCGCCGTGCCGGCGCGGCGAGAACTGGGACTACGACGATCGCTCGATCTGGGTCAGCGACGGCTGCCGCGCGCGTTTTCGCGTCTGGTGAGCGCGCCCGCGCGGTGTTCCTGGCCGCGGCGTCAGCCCGGCCAGGCGGCTGTGGATGCAGGCCGAGCTTGAAATCCGGGTACATATCCGCATAGTCCGCGTCGCGGTGCGCTGGTCCCGGCGCGCCGGGCTGTGAGGAAACCCGATGCCGATCTACGATTTTGAGTGCCGCAGCTGCAACGCCCGTTTCGAGCGTCTGCAGAAACTGTCCGATCCCGACCCGACCGTGTGCCCCGAATGCGGCAAGGAAACCATCAAGCGACGCCTGACGGCGCCGGCGTTCCGGCTGGCCGGCAGCGGCTGGTACGAAACCGATTTCAAGAAAGACGGCGACACCAAGCGCAACCTTGCCGGCAAGGACGAGGCGCCGGCAGCGAAGACGGAAAGCAAGTCCGAGCCGGCCGACAAGCCGAAGGCCGAAACGCCCGCAGCAGCAACGCCCAAGCCCAAGCCGGACGGGGCGGCCGGGACGTGAACATTCGGCGCGGATGCCAAGCGTTCATCGCGATGGTCTAGACTTGCGCGGGTTTTCAACGGGGAGCATCGCGATGAGCAAGTGGCTTTGCGGGATCTTTGCTTTTGTGGTTTCGATCGGGGTGGCAGCGAGCGCGTCCGCGCAGCAGGCGCCTCAGCTGGCCGCCGCACTCGATGCGGTCGGCATGGCCCAGTACGGCGGCGACTGGCGGCCGGGTCCCGGCTGGGATCGCGATATCGATGTGCGCTGCGCCAGCCAGGGTTATGGCTACTTCCTGTGCCAGGTCGACACTGGCCAGGGCAGCCGCGTCAACATCGTCCGGCAGATTTCCGACACGCGCTGCGTCGAAGGGCGCAACTGGGGCTGGAACCGCGCCGGCATCTGGGTCGACCAGGGCTGCGAGGCGGTCTTCCGCGTGCAGCGCCGCTGGGCTGGCGGTCCAGGCCCGGGCCCAGGCCCAGGCCCCGGCCCCGGCCCCGGCCCCGGCCCGGGTGGCGACTGGCGTCCGGGTGCAGGCTGGAATCAGGCGATCGTTCTGCGCTGCGCCAGCAACAACTACCAGTACAACATGTGCCAGGTCGACACCGGCCGCGGCAGTTCGGTGCGCGTGCAGCGGCAGATTTCCAAGACGCGCTGCGTCGAAGGCCGCAACTGGGGCTGGAATCGCGCCGGCATCTGGGTCGACCAGGGCTGCGAGGCGGAATTCCGCGTCGATCGCCGCTGGCGTTGAGGTTGAGAGTGAGTCACTTCTGCGATCGTCCATGATCGCTGTGTCCTGCAAGGGATGAGGTTTCGCCCGGTCAGTGCGGCCATGGAGTCCAACGCGACCCACCATGGCCGCACTTTTCGATCAAAAGCAGCTGCCAGTCGATGCCTTATGCGCCAACATTGCAGTGCAGCAACTTCCTCCGTAGCATTCCGCGCCTTGTAACGCGCCACTGACGGCGCCCTGCGGATCTGCATGCGCACACATTATTGTGGTCTCGTCGACGAGACCCTGCTCGACAAGGCAATCGTTCTCTGCGGCTGGGTCGACACGCGTCGCGATCACGGCGGCGTCATCTTCATCGATCTGCGCGACCATGAAGGCCTGGTCCAGATCGTCGTCGATCCGGACAATGCGGCGGCCTTCAAGACGGCCAGCGAGGTCGGCTACGAATACTGCCTGCGCATCAGCGGCAGCGTGCGCCGCCGCGTCAGCGTCAACGATCGCGTGAAGAGCGGCCGCGTCGAAGTGCTGGCCGATCGCATCGAGGTGCTCAATGCCGCACGCGACCTGCCGTTCGTGCTGCACGAGACGACCAACGAAGATCTCAAGCTCAAGTACCGTTATCTCGATCTGCGCCGGCCGGACATGCAGCGTGCGATGCGCATGCGCACCCGGCTCGTTTCCGCGCTGCGCCGCCATCTGGACGAACGCGG
>DASWPR010000501.1:0-7203 GCA_036398455.1 Dokdonella sp. | reverse complement strand
GACACCCTGCGCGACCTGCTGCAAGACGCCCCGTCGACCGTCGGACTCGATACCGAGTTCATGCGCGTCGACACGTTCCTGCCACGCCTGGCCCTCGTGCAGATCGAGCTGGACGGCCGCATCGCGCTGATCGATCCGACCACCGACGCCGACCCGGCGCCGCTGGCAGCGCTGCTCGCCGACCCGGCACGCGTGTGCGTGATGCACAGCGCCGGCGAAGATCTCGAAGCGCTGGCGACGTGGCACTGCACGATCGCCCACCTGTTCGATACGCAGATCGCCGCCGCCTTCGCCGGGCTCGGCGCCGGGCTCGGCTATCAGAAGCTCGTCAGCAGCCTGCTCGGCGTCGACCTGCCGAAAGCGGAGACCCGCTCGGACTGGCTGCGCCGGCCGCTGAGCCCGCAGCAGCTCGACTACGCGGCGCAGGACGTCATCCATCTGCCGGCCTTGCATGCGCAGTTACGCGCGCGCCTGGAACAGCGCGGCTACCTCGCCTGGTTCGCCGAGGATTGCGCGCGCCTGCTCGAACGCGCGCGCCTGCGCGAACCCGATGCGCAGCCCCAGCAGGCCTTGCGCGGCGCCGCCGACTGGCCGCGCGAGCGCCAGGCCCTGCTGCGCCGCGTGCTGCTGTGGCGCGACGCGACCGCGCGCTCGGTCAACCGGCCGCGGCCATGGCTGCTCGACGATGCCCACGCACTCGATCTGAGCGCACGCGTACCGGCCGATGCGGACGAACTGGCCGAACGCACGCGTGGGCAGCGTGCCTTGCGCGGCGCACAGCGCGCCGAACTGCTCGGCGTGCTGCAGGCGCCGCTGGCCGCGGACGAGCTGGAATTCGCGCCGATCCCGCATGCGCCGACGCCGCGCGAGAAAACCATCATCAGTGCGATGAAGGACGTCGTCGCCGCGTGTGCGCAGGAACTCGATCTGCCCGAAGGACTGCTGTGCGCACGCCGGCATCTGGAATCCCTGCTGGCGACGCGGCACTGGCCGGCGGGGCTGGAGGGCTGGCGCCGCGGCGTGCTGCACGACCGGCTGCTCGCGCTGCTGCCGGATTGAAAGTCGAACGTCGTCGCCAGTTGACAAGCCCCCGGGTTGCGCAGGCACACTCGGCCCCATGACCACGCGCTCTGCCAGCACGACGACGATTACCACGACGACGATCGTGGAACGGGTGCCGGCGCGCGTTTGATCCAACCAGCCACGGCCCCGTCCTCGCAAGGGAATCGGGCCGACGTCGCTGAGCCCGCCTCCCGCGCAGCGGGGCCTCCCGATCAGGAGGCCGTTCCATGTCCGATGCCGAATTCCCCGAAGCCGACCATGCGCGTGCGGCGGCGCCTGTGCGTTCCGATGCGTTCGCCGCGCACAAATTCGGCGGCTCCAGCCTCGCCGACGCGGCCTGCTTCCGGCGTGTCGCGGCGATCCTGCGCACGCAGCCCGGAGCGCGCCAGCTCGTCGTCGCTTCGGCGATGCGCGGAACGACCGATGCGCTGATCGCCCTGGCGGAAGCCGCCGTGCACGCGGCGCCGGACTGGAAAACCGCCTGGCACTCCCTGCGCGAACGGCATGTGGTCGCTGCGCGCGAGTTGCTCGGAGCGGATGCCGCGGCGACGCTGGACTGGCTCGACGCAAGCTTCGGGCGGCTGGCCGATCTGCTCAACGCGCTGGCCGTGCTCGGCACCCCGAATGCGGAGGCGTTCGAATCGATCCAGGGCCTCGGCGAGGTCTGGTCCGCTCATCTGCTGGCGCGCTTCCTCGCCACGGAAGGCGTCGACTGCGCCTGCCTGGACGCACGCGAAGTGCTGGTCGTCAGCCACGGCGAACTCGGCGCGATCGTCGACTGGGAGGCGAGCGCGCAACGCCTCGCGCAGTGGCGCGCCCGGCATGCGCAAGCCTGGCTCGTCGTGACCGGCTTCGTCGCGCGCACGCACAGCGGCCGCGCGACCGTGCTCGGACGCAACGGCAGCGACTACTCGGCGGCGATCTTCGCAACCCTGTGCGACGCGAGCGAACTCACCTTGTGGGGCGACACCGACGGCGTGCTCTCGGCCGATCCGCGCCTGGTACCGGATGCGACGCCGCTGCCCTGCCTCAGCTACGACGAGGCCTGTGAACTCGCCTACTTCGGCGCCAAGGTGATCCATCCGCAGACGCTGACGCCGGTGATCGCGCGCGGCTTGCCGGTGCGCATCCGCAACACCTTCCGCCCCGAACATGCCGGCACCGCGATCGGCGCTGCCGCAGGCACGGCAGGCGACCTGCCGCCGGTCAAAGGCATCAGCGCCGTGCAGGGCCTCGCCGTGCTCACCCTCGAAGGCGCCGGCATGATCGGCGTGCCGGGCACTGCCGAGCGCACGTTCGGCGCGCTGCACCAGGCGGGCGTGTCGGTCGTGATGATCTCGCAGGGGTCGTCCGAACATTCGATCTGCTGCGTCGTGCGGCATGCCTACGCGGCGATCGCGGAGGCCGCGCTGCGGCGCGCATTCGCGCCGGAAATCGCGCGCGGCGAAATCCATCGCGTCAGCGTGGCCGGCGACATCAGCGTGCTCGCCGTGGTCGGCGACGGCATGGCCGGCACGCCCGGCGTCGCCGCGCGTCTGTTCGGCGCGCTTGCGCGCACCGGCGTCAACATCCGCGCGATCGCGCAGGGCGCTTCCGAACGCAACATCTCGGTGGCGGTTGCGAGCAGCGACACGCCGCGCGCGCTGCGCGCCGTGCATGCGGCGTTCTGGCTGTCGCCGCAGACGCTGTCGATCGGCCTGATAGGCCCGGGCAAGGTCGGCGCGGCACTGCTGCGCCAGATCGAAGCCGCGGCGCCGCGGCTGCTGCGCGAGATCCAGCTCGACCTGCGCCTGCGCGCCGTCGCGACCACGCGGGCGATGTGGCTCGGCGAGGCCGACGCCGCGCCACGCTGGAAGGAATCGACCCAGGCGACCTGCGATCTCGACGCATTCGCACGCCACGTGCAGGTCGAACACCTGCCGCATGCGGTCATCATCGATTGCAGCGCGAGCGACGCGGTCGCCGCGCGCTACGCCGACTGGCTCGCCGCCGGCATCCATATCGTGACGCCGAACAAGCACGCCGGTGCCGGCCCCTCCGAACGCTGGCGCGCGATCCGCGCGGCGACCACCGGCGGCGCGCGCTTCCGCTACGAGGCCACCGTCGGCGCCGGCCTGCCGGTGATCTCGACCCTGCGCGACCTGCTCGACACCGGCGACGAGTTGATCGCCGCCGAGGGCATCTTCTCCGGCACGCTGGCGTGGCTGTTCAATCGCTACGACGGCAGCCAGCCGTTTTCCGAACTCGTGCGCGAAGCACATGCGCTCGGCTACACGGAACCCGATCCACGCGACGATCTGTCCGGCACCGATGTCGCGCGCAAGCTGGTGATTCTCGCGCGCGAAGCCGGCGTCGGGCTCGATCTCGCCGACGTCGCGGTCGAAAGCCTGGTGCCGGAAAGCCTGCGCGGACTCGATGCGACGACCTTCATGCAGCGCCTGTGCGAACTCGACGCGCCGATGGCCGCGCGCCATGCGCAAGCGCAGCGCACTGGGCATGTGCTGCGCTACGTCGCGCGCCTGGACAGCAGCGGCAACGCCAGCGTCGGCCTTGCCGAACTCGCCGGCGATCACGCCTTCGCACACCTGCGTCTGACCGACAACATCGTGCAGTTCACGACACGGCGCTACCGCGACAATCCACTCGTCGTGCAAGGCCCCGGCGCCGGACCCGAAGTAACCGCGGCCGGCGTGTTCGCCGACCTGCTGCGCGTCGCGGCGGCACTGGGAGCGCGCTTGTGAGGCAGGCGAACGCACTTTCATCGCGCCAGCATCAGCCTCTCACTCACGACGTCGTCATTGCCGCGGAAGCGGGGTTCCATGGGCTCGTGCAGCCGGCATGGGATTCCCGTGCTCACGCGAATGGCGCCGCGAGAATTCCCGACGCGCTGCCCTGCGATGCGCGTCTGATCCGAACCGTCTGCAAGGAGTCGCTCTTTTGACCAGCCAAGCCACCGCATTCGCCCCTGCCAGCATCGGCAACGTCGGCGTCGGTTTCGACATCCTCGGCCACACCATCGCCGGCCCCGGCGATCGCGTGACCGTGCGCCGCGTCGCCGAGCCGGGCGTGCGCATCGTCGCGATCCGCGGCAATGCGACGCCGCTGCCGCTCGAGGCCGAGCGCAACACGGCCGGCGCCGCGCTCGTTGCGATGCGCAAGGTGCTCGCACTGCAGTTCGGTTTCGAAGTCGAGATCGACAAGGGCATTCCGTTCGGCTCCGGCATGGGCGGCTCGGCGGCATCCGCCGTCGCCGCGCTGGTCGCGGCGAACGCGACGCTGGACATGCCGCTGCCGCGCACGCTGCTGTATCCGTTCGCGCTCGACGGCGAATACGCCGCCAGCGGCGGCCGTCACGGCGACAACGTCGGGCCGATGCTGCTCGGCGGCCTGGTGCTTGCGACCGCCGATCGCCTGGTGAAGATTCCGACGCCGCCGCCGCTGCATTGCGCCCTGGTGCATCCGCATGCCGTGCTGGAAACGCGCGAGGCGCGCGCCGCGCTCGCCGGTACCTACAAGCTGTCCGAGTTCGTCGCGCAGAGTGCGAACCTTGCGCTGCTGCTGGCCGGCTGCCACGCCAACGACATCGAACTGATCCGCGCCGGGCTGCGCGACCTGCTCGTCGAACCGCGCCGTGCGTCCCTGATCAAGGGGTTTGCCGAGGTCAAACAAGCCGCGCTCGACGCCGGCGCACTCGGTGCAAGCATCTCCGGCGCCGGCCCCAGCGTGTTCGCCTGGTGCGAAGACGAACGCGCCGCGAACGGCATCGCCGAACGCATGCGCGCGGCCTTTGCCGGCGCCGGCTTCGACAGCGACGCCTGGGTGTCGCCGGTCAGCGGACCTGCCGCGGAACTGGTCGCATGAACTACGTCAGCACGCGCGGGCACGCCCCTGCGCTCGGACTCGGCGCTGCGCTCGCAGCCGGCCTCGCTGCCGACGGCGGGCTGTACGTGCCGCAGACGCTGCCGTCATTGCGCGCCGAGGATTTCGACGGCTGCGACGACCTTGCCGCCGTCGCCGCCCGCCTGCTGCGCCCGTTTTTCGACGGCGACCCGCTCGCGCATGAGCTCGATGCGATCTGCCGCGACGCGCTCGACGTGCCGTCGCCGCTGCGTGAGATCGCGCCGGATACCTCGCTGCTCGAACTCTTCCACGGTCCGACCGCGGCATTCAAGGATTTCGGCGCGCGCTTCCTCGCCGCCTGCCTCGCGCGCCTGCGCACGCCCGGCGCGCCGACGCTGAATGTACTCGTGGCGACCTCGGGCGATACCGGTGCGGCAGTCGCCGCGGCGTTTCATCGCCGTGCCGGCTTTCGCGTCGTGATCCTGTATCCGGACGGCCGCGTCTCGCCGCGCCAGGCGCATCAGCTCGGCTGCTTCGGCGACAACGTGATCGCGCTGCGCGTCGCCGGCTCGTTCGACGACTGCCAGGCGCTGGTCAAGCGCGCACTCGCCGATGCCGAACTGAAAGCGGTGGCGCCGCTGACCTCGGCCAACAGCATCAGTCTCGGCCGCCTGCTGCCGCAGATGAGCTATTACGCCCACGCTGCACTCGCGCATCGGCGCCGGTACGGCCGCCCGCTGAATTTCGTGATCCCGACCGGCAATCTCGGCAATGCCCTCGGCTGCATCCTCGCGCGCACGCTCGGCCTGCCGATCGGCGACATCGCGCTGGCGACGAATGCGAACCGCGTGCTGCCGGAATTCTTCGCCGGCGCCGACTACGCCCCGCGCGCCAGCGTAGCGACGCTCGCGAATGCGATGGACGTCGGCGACCCGAGCAATTTCGAGCGCCTGCGCTGGCTCTACCCGGACGCCGTCGCATTGCGCGCCGCGTTCCGCGCCGAGAGCGTCGACGATGCCGCCATCCGCGCCACGCTGCGCAGCAGCCACGAACGCTACGGAACCTGGGTCTGCCCGCACACGGCGACCGCGCTGCGCGTGCTGGAACACCTGCGCGCCGACGGCGATGCACGCGACTACGCCGTCGTCGCGACCGCGCACCCGGCCAAGTTCGACGAGGTCATCGAACCGCTGGTCGGCACAGCCATCGAGGTGCCTCCCGCACTGGCCGAACTGCTCCGGCGACCGAGCCACGCCGAACCGCTCGCTGCCGACTACGCCGCCCTGCGCGATCGCCTGATCGCCAGCGGCATTTGAGCGCCTGCGACACCGGGCTTGGCGGTTCGCCGCACAGGCGTTATCATGCGCGCCCTCGCGAGCTACGGCCCGCGACGCGGTATCGTGGGGCGGTAGCTCAGCTGGGAGAGCGTCGCGTTCGCAATGCGAAGGTCGTGGGTTCGATCCCCATCCGCTCCACCATCCCGTAGAAGGCTAGACCCCGTAAATCATAGATTCTCGGGGGTTTTCCACACCCAGGACCGAACAGGTTCTCACAGAGCTAAACGAGTCCTGCCCCGCATTTTGTCCCAGGCTTGTCGCCGTGAAAGCTATAGACAGCCTACGCGACGCGTTTCTCGGCCGGGCTACGCTCACTCCGGAAGAAGTCGCAAACGTCCTGCCTGGAAGAACTTCGCGAAGCGCTGTTCAGAGGGTTCAAGAAGGCCTCAGAGCGGGACGCTCATCCCAGACATCCGAAGGGCCGGCGGCATGTGACGTGTGTCGGTTTCGATACTGGCAGACACAGGACTTATGTCGCCACCGTAGGATGGCACTACGCCGCTGCGGTCGGCGCAGGGCTTGCGCACCACCGGCATCGGGGCCGACCACCACGACAAGCGTGGCGCCACTTCGTTTGGCTTCACACCGCCACCTTGCCGTCGGAGGGCACTATCCCGTAGTAGCCCCGTCTTAGTCGTCGAGCCGCGCGGGGATACACGAAGGGGTAGCTTCGCGCTCCAAGCGCTATCCCATACCTCCGTCTCCGCCGCGATAAGACGGCCGGGCGGACGGCGAAATGCCACCCCATCGCCTTTCAGACTCTGGACACCAGGTTGTGTTCAATGACCTCCCGTCGCCTCAAGCCCCGCCATCACGCGGATCGTCGTCGCCAAGGGTACCTTGACTCTTCCACGCCGGCGAAAACGTCGGGCGCCTCACCGACAATAAGCCGTGCAAAGGCGATGTCCAGCGCACGAAGGAAGGGTAAGCGTCTCCGTATTGTGTTCGAGAATATTGTTCTCAA
>DASWPR010000500.1:0-5249 GCA_036398455.1 Dokdonella sp. | reverse complement strand
TCGTCGCCGCTGATCGTCACGTCGTCGCGCGGCGCCTTCAGTGCGGGCGGCACGTGCACGACGGCGAACGCGTGATCGGCCAGGTCGAAATACGCGTCCGGCTTGAGGCCGGTGCAGGCGCCATGCGACTGCCATTCGTGTCCGACCAGGCGCCGGCTCGGCATGAACGCGAGCGCGTTCGCCACCGTCTTGCGGTCGGGTTCGTCGTCGGTTTCGCAGCGCTCCGGGCCGCCGCCGGCTTCGTATTGCGGCCATAGTCCATGCAGGACGAAACCGTAGCCCTTGCGGCCGCACTGTTCTTCCTCGTCCGGGTGGGTCTGGCAGAACGTCGGCGACCACGACAGCGCCATCACGTAGTAGTCGAACTCGCCGGCGGTGCCTTTCGCCGTGCTGCGCGCGTGATGCGTCGAGGGCGGCGCGGTCGGGTCGGTGGAATGCTTCCTGGCGCTCGCCGCGCCGCTGGCGCACAGCGCCATCACGGAGCAGACGATGAGGGTTTGCAGGCGCGGCATGGTGGATTCTCGGCAAAGGGCGGGGTCGTCCGGCCGCTGCAAACTAGCAGATCGCGGACGCCGCGCGGCAGGCATCGGCGATGTCGCCGGAACGCGATATGATCGCCGGCTTGCCCCCTCGATCGTCGCCCATCCATGCCCAAACGCATAGCCGCCCGCCGCTCGCCGATCCACGGCAATGGCGTCTTCGCCCTCGTCGACATTCCGGCCCGGACCGAACTCATCGAATACCGCGGCAAGCGCCTGACGCATGCCCAGGCCGACCGTCTGTACGCGAACACCAGCGATACCGGCCACACCTTCCTGTTCACGCTGAACGAGAAGTACGTGCTCGATGCGAACTTCGACGGCAACATCGCGCGCTGGATCAATCACAGCTGTGCGCCGAACTGCCGCGCGCTGCTCGAAGAGGATGCCGACGGTGATCGCCGCAAGGATCGCGTGCTGATCGAGAGCCTGCGCCCGCTGCGCGTCGGCGAAGAGCTCACCTACGACTACGGCATCACGCTGGAAGAGCGCCTGACGCCGCGCCTGAAGGCGATCTGGGCCTGTCGCTGCGGCGCACCCAAATGCATCGGCACCATGCTGCGGCCGAAGCGCAAGCCGGCGAAGAAGTCCACGGTGTCCGCGGCTGGCAGGAAAACGCGCCGAAGCTGACCGGCGTCGCGCTCGCGCGCGTTGACGCCGCCTCGCGTTCCCGGCAACGTGGCTGCCAGGCCGCCGCCGAAGAAGTAGCTGAACGTGAGTCGTGAAAAGATCATCGCCGTCGTCGGGGTTTCCGATGAGGAAACAGCCCATCTGCGCCTGCTGATGCGCAAGTGTGCGAACGATCTGGACGCGCGCTGGCGCTGGGGCAGCGAAGACCATGCCGACCTGATCATCGTCGAGACCGACTCGTTCGCCGGCCAGATGGCGCGCATGCGCGCGCAGACCGCCGGCATGCGCTGCGCCGTGTTCTCGACCGAGCCGGTCGAAGGCGCCGACCTCGTGCTCAAGCGTCCCCTGCTGTCGGCGAACGTGGTGGCCGTGCTCAACCAGGCGGCCAGCGGAGCGGCGCACACTGCGCAGATTGCACCGCATACGAGCGATTTCTACACGCGCGACATCGGCGATTTTTCCGCGCAGCCGGCCGCGCCGGAGAGCGATCTGCGCGCGGTTCAGCCGGGCGAGGCGGCGGCCATGGGGCTGGATGAAATGCTGCGTCCCGAACCGGTCGAATTGCGTTCCGCAGCGCCGCGCGGGGCACGCCTGCCGGAGCCGAAGCCGTCGGACCTGGCAAAGCCGGAGCTGGCCCGGCCCGACTCCAGCTGGTCCGATCCGATCAGGCCGGACTTCCTCAAGCCCGACTCGATCAAGCCCGACTACACGCCGGGTGATCCGGCGCTCGCGCGCGTGCCAGGTCGCAACGACGAAGCCACGCCGCCGCTGCCGGCAGCGGCCGGACCGGCGCCCGCGCCGAAGAACTACGCCACGCGCGCCGCGATGCTGGCCGACACCGCGCCGCGCCGCCTGCGCGAATACCTCGAACAAGACCTGCTGCTGCGCCCGGCACGCATCGCGTTGCCGGACATGCCGGCGCTGGCGTTCGATCCGAAGCTGAAGGTGTTGCATGCGGCGGTCGGGCTGGGTGCGCTCGAGCCGTACTGCCAGGTGGCCTGGCGGCTGTGCGACTGGCAGGCGCTGACCACGGCTGAACTTGCGGAGCTGCGCGCGACGCAGCCGGCGCAGCCCTATTCGCGGCTGATCTGGCTGGATGCGCTGATCGCCTCGCAAGGCCGCCTCGCATCGCACCTCGATCCTGGCGGCACCTACCGGCTCACGCGCTGGATCGAGATCGAGAAGGACCTCAGCCGTTATTTCCGCATCGCCTCGGCGATGCTGCAGCCGTCGCGCCTGCACGAGATCGCCGCCACCAGCGGCGCGGCGATGGGCGATGTCTTCGACGTGGTCAACGCCTACAACGCGATCGGCCTGATCGAATGGCAGCCGCGTCCGCGCCGCGACGAGGGTCCGGCGCCCGGGCTGATGCAGCGATGGCGCAACCCGTTCGGCAAGAAATCCTGATGATCGCCGACGCGTGCTTCAGCGCGCGGCGCGCGCGTGTGGCAGCGCCTGCGCCATGCGCTCGACCGTCGTCCAGCTGCGCGAGGTCAGCCGCGTGCGCAGGCGGCGTTCGAGCAGGGCGTTGACCGCGCCGGGCCGGCCGCTGACCAGCCGCGTCACACTGAATGCCTCGCCCGGCACGAACGCGAAGATTTCGGCATCGCGGCGCGCGCTGACGATCGGCAGTTCGGTGAGGGCTGCAATGGCGTGCGGCAGGAAGGTCACGCACTGCTCGTGGATGTCATCGGCCGGTGCGCTCGCGAACGGTCTCGCTGCAATGAGCCCGGCCAGATAATTCACGCTGCGCACGAACACCGGCTCGTCGAGGCCGCAAAGCAGGCGCAGCTGCTCGCTCGCGGCAGCGGCGATCGCGCGCCCGGTGCGCACGCCGGCGGCGGAGAAGGCGACGTTGCCATGCGCGTGCACCGACAGCACGTCATGCGCGCCGGCGGCTTCGAACGCCGCGACCAGTTGCGCCTTCGTCGGACTGCCCGCGCGACCGAGATTGAGATTGCGGAAAAAGGCGGCGAGCCGCATGTCCTCAAGGCTTCGACGTGTAGAAGTAGTACATCGCCTTGTACGGCACGCGCGCCAGTGCTTGCGCATTGTCTTTGCCGCAGGCTGTCGTCGGCGCCTTGCCGCCCGCTGTCTGCAGGCGCTGGATGCCGGTGACGTGGCCGAATACGCCGGCTCCCGATGTCGACTTCGCGCCGAGCAGCAGCCACGGGATCGCATTGGCGTCCGGCCCGGAATCGTGTGCCTTCACTTCGCCGACCACGCGGCTTCCGTCAGTCGATTCCCAGGTGGGGCCTGCGTAGTGCTTGCCCAGCACGTGGCCCGTCGCGTCGGCGAGTTCGGCCTCGGGCGCCTTGAAGGTCCATTCGTAGCGCGACGGGTCGGCCTGCGCCGGCTTGCACTCATAGATCTGCACGCCGCTGCCGGCAGCGGTCAGCGCCAGCACCTGGTCGGCGGCCGGTCGCAGCGCCGCGGGCGCATCGGGTGGTTCGACGGCGCGGGCGAGCGTGTACGCGGCGGCGATCCCGACGCAAAAACACGCCGTCGAAAAAATCGGGAGGACTGTTTTCATGCGATCGATTCCTGCAGAGGGCAACAACAATGGGACGTCTGCGCTTCTCATCGAGGCTGCGTCCGTGCGCGCATCGTACGCCCCTGCGTCGATCTTGGAACTCCCGCCGCCGACCGGATATGCTCGCCCGACACCCATAAGGAGTTGCGGATGAAAATTCGTTTTGCGGTTGCGGGGACTGCATTGTTCTTCTTCGGTATCGCCATCGGCTATGCGTCGCAGAAGCTCGATCCTTCGCTCTATCACGGCAAGTCCAAGCAGGACGCCGCGCGCTCCCTGCTCGAAGCGGCGCGCGTTCAGGCCGGTGACGGCAGCTGGGAACGCATCGCGATCGGCCGCCTCCAGTATCTGGGCGGCATGAAGTCGGAGGGTCAGGCCGTGTTCGACGCGATTCTTTCGACCAAGCACGCCGCCAGCGATGAGTTCCGTATCGGGCGCATCTACTGCGAAGCCGGCGAGTGGCCGAAGGCGAAGCCCTTGTTCGACCACTATGTTGCCGAGAACCCGAAGGACAAAACCGAGATCGCGGACATCGGCGCGTACTACCTGATCAACGGCGATCGCGCGACGGCTGAGAGCTTGTTCGACAAATCGTTCGCGCTTTCGCCGGAGCTGTGGGCGACGGTGGCGGCCGCGGGGGCCTACCTCAACGTCGTGCCGCAGGAATAGAGCCGCAGCGCCATCGCCTGCCGTTGGCTATCGCCACGGCGTTCGTTCCCATCGCGCGGCGTCCGCGTACGAGAGTTCGCGGACGTCGTTGTCGTGATGGGACACCGCATACCAGGCGCGATCGGGCGGCCGGCGCGTCGTCAGGTACATCACTCGCACGATGGTCGTGTCTGCCCCGAGTTTCAGGATGCGGGCGCCCATCGGCCGGGTCGCGTGCACCCGGCGAAATTCGGCGACGGCCTTTTCGATCGCCACGTTTTTCCGCTCGGCCACCTGCCGGATCGCTTCCCTGCGGCGACGGCGTCGCGCGAGCCACGCCTGCACGCGCCCGATCATCGTGGGCGCTCGCAGGTTTCGCAGCGCCGCGTCGCGCGCGGCGGCGTCAATGCGCGCGCCGTAGTCAGCGTCGCGTCCTGTAGATCCGCTTGAAGCTGACGCGGTTCTTGAACAGCTGCGAACACCCATACAAGCCGCCGCCGGCGATCACGACGAAGACCGCCCAGCCAATCGCGACGTGAGTGGCGTGCCCCGCGGAATAGGCGATGAAACCGGCAACGAGGATCACCAGCACCAGGGCAGCCGATGGCGCGCCGTATTCGACCTCCGCCTGGCAGCCCGTGCACACGGTGGCGCCGGTCGGAACGCTGGTATGACAGTGTGGGCAGACGGAGCCGTGCATTTGAATTCCCTTTGCAGAATGAGCTCCCTGTGGATGTGCGTTTCCATCCTGGAGCGGCGGGCCATCGTTGGATGATGGTCGCGCGGCGTCAAGCGGATCGGTCGATCCGACAGAAACTTTGACAAAGGGGAAGCGGCCGTACGGCGGAAGTGCGCGGCGCCCGCTCGGCCCGCATGTCGTCAGCGGAAGGCTTCGCCTG
>DASWPR010000499.1:0-1866 GCA_036398455.1 Dokdonella sp. | reverse complement strand
GCGCACTTCGACGCCGTGCGCCATCAACGCGGCGAATTCGTGGCGCGCCGGATCGAGCGGCGCCGGCCAGTGCGCGCGGGCGAGCAGATTGTTTTCCGCGTCCGGGGCCGCGTCGCTGTCGATCGTCTTCACCAGCGTCAGGCCGCCCAGCACGGCCTGCATTGGGCGGCCTTCGAGCGGCGCGCCGAGGTGCGCGAAATGGGCCTTGGCGGCGTGATTCGCGATCAGCACGACGCCGCGCACGTCGCTCACCAGGATCGGCTCGGGCATGCTGTCCAGGCTGTCCCACACGAAACGCTTCATGTCCTGCACGCGCTGCGCGGCCTGCGCCATCAGCGCCATGTGCTGCTCCAGCACATCGCCGCCGAACTCGCGGCGGCGCTGCGGCGTTTCCGGCAGCAGATGGGGTTCGTCCGCGAGACGTTGCAGTTCTTCGCGCAGATACGCCATCGTCATTTCCAGGCGGCGCCAGTTCCAGATCGGATAGACCGCCACCACGCCGACGATCGCCGGCACCGGCGACATCCAGAGCCGCGCACCGTAGAGCAAGGCGGCGCTGACGGACGCCGCGAGCAGGCACAGCGCGCCGGTCAGCAGCAGCGAACGGCGCGGCGACAACACCAGGAATCCGGCCAGCAGCGCGGCAAGCGGCACCAGCGACACCGCGAACAATGCCCACCGCGCGGCCGGCTCGATCTCGCGGCCGGTAAGCAGCGTATCGAGCACGTTGGCGTGGATATACACGCCGGGCAGCGGCCCGAGTTCGCCGGACACCGGCGTCGCAAAGCGGTCGTACAAACCGGACGCGGTCACGCCGATCAGCACGATGCGGCCGCGCAACTGGTCCGGCGTCACCTCGCCAGCGAGCACGCTGGCGAAGCTCAGCTTGGGGTAGCTCTGCGCATTCCGGCCGAACGGGATCAGGAAGCGGCCTTCGTCGCCGTCGTCGGGCGCGGCTACGGCCTCGGTCGAAGCATGGCCGGGCTGCCCGCCATTCAGATGCAGCGCGCCATGCTCGAACGCCTGGGCGACCGGCACCATCAATTGCGGCCAGCGTGAACCGGCGTCGCCCTCGTATTGCGCGACGCTGCGCACAATGCCGTCGCTGTCGACTTCGAGATTGATATGGCCCAGCCCCGCCGCCGCTCGCGCGAGCGGCGCCACCGGCTCGACCACGGCGCGGCGCCCGCCGCTGTCCGGCGCGGTGAGCAGCACCGGCAGGTAGGTCGGACTCAGCGCGATAGCGCGGGCCAGCTCGGCGTCCTGCGGATTGGCTTCGGTGAACAGAACGTCGTAGATCACCGCGGCGGGCTTCGCCTTCGCGATCTGTTCGAGCAGCTTCGCATGGACACTGCGCGGCCACGGCCAGCGGCCAAGTTGCGCGATGCTCGCGTTGTCGATTTCGAGCACGACGATATCCCGCAGCAACGGCTGTGCGTGCAGGCTCAGAAAGCGGTCATAGACCAGATGATCGACGCTCGCGCTCAGGCGGCCGAGCGAACAGAGCAGAATCACCACGATGCCCAGACAGCCGATGCCCAGCCATTCGATCAGGAAGCGGCGGCCGGCGCGCCGTCCGAGACGGGCGCGCGGATCGAGGCTCAGGCGCGTAGATGAAGTCGGCAAGGCTTTGCTTGGTTCGGGGCCAGGAAGCGGGCTGATGAATCGCTCAGCCCCGTGAATCTACCAGCGTCAGCGCGCCAGCGTAAACGAACGCACCGTGCTGCTCTTCTCGTACAAGCGGCCATTCTCGAACTGCTCGGCGACGATCGTCCAGTAGTAGACACCGGCAGGCAGATCGCTCACGACCAGTTGGCCGCCCGACAGGTCGGTGCGGTCCACGAGCGGATGGCGCAGATCGTCGGT
>DASWPR010000498.1:0-5325 GCA_036398455.1 Dokdonella sp. | reverse complement strand
TCCAGTCACAGCCGCGCTGCTCGGCCGCGAGAGCAAGCTCGCGTTCGGCCTGGCGCAGGCGTTCGGCCAGACGGCGCTCGGCGGCGTCGGTGGAATCTCGCTTGCTCTCCACACTCATCGAGCCGAAAGCGATCACCCGCGGCGTGCCGAAGGCAGGCGCCTGCGCGAACCAGTGCGCAAACGCATCGAGCGGGCCGAGACTGAAGATCGCATCGAGTGCGGGCAGCGGCGGCATCGCCGCGTGCAGATCGCCACGCAGCCAGTGCACGCGCGCATCGGAAGCCTCGCGCGGCTGGCGGCTCAGCGCGATCACCTCGTGGCCGGCGTCGAGCAGGCGCGGGCGCAGGAAGCGGCCGATCGCGCCGCTTGCACCGACGATCAGGGAAACCGGCATCGGCTCAGCGCGGCGGGTTCGCCCAATCCGGCTCTGCGGCCGGCGCTGCCGCGTCGGCGGGCGGCCGTGGCGACGTCGCACGCACCGGCAGGCTGATGTTGAACGTGGAACCGTGGCCGCGCGTCGTGCGCCAGGTGATGGTGCCGCCGCGCTCCTCGGCCAGCTGCTGCGCGATGGTCAGCCCGAGACCGACGGCGCCGTCGGTGCGCGTCGTGAAGAACGCCTCGAACATATGCGGCTGCACGTCCTCGGCAATGCCTTCGCCGCTGTCGGCGATGGCGACCTCGACCGCCGCGCCGCCCTTGCCGGCGCGGGTGGTCAGGTTGACCCGGCCCTCCGCTCCAGCGGCGCGCGCCGCATTGTCGAGCAGGTGCAGAAAAATCTCGTTCACGCTGTCGGCGCCGCCTTGCAGCGGCGGCACGGCTTGATAGTCGCGCACGATCGTCAGCTGATCGCCGAAGCGCGCCGCCAGCACGTCGAGCACCGCATCGAGCCCTGCGTTGACATCGACGCTGCTGTGCGCATCGCTCGGACCCGCCAGGCCATACAGGCCGCGCCCCAACGGCGCGATCTGCTCCAACGCATCGCCGGCACCCTGCAGCAGGCTGTTGCCGCAATGCACGGTGTTCTTCTCCAGCGCGTTGCGCGCATCGAACAGCTTGCGCCGCGCGCCTTCGACATGCCGCATGAGCTGGTCGAGGCTGGCCTTGTCGGCGCCGAAGATCAGTTCGACCGGCTGCAGGCAATACTGCACGGCCGCATCGTAGCGACGCACCAGCTCGCGATAGTAGGCGAACTGGCGGCGGGCCGTGTCCAGATGCGCCTGCAGCGCCTGCAGCGGCACGTGCAGCTGCGGCGAGACCTCGCCGAGCAGGTCGCCGAGCGCCGACGATCGCGCAGCGCGCAGCGCGCGCTCCTGATGCGTGCGCAGGGTATCGACTTCGTTCTCCGCGTCGATGCGCGCATACAGCAATTGCGCCGAATGCGCGCGCTCGGCCGCCAGCTTGCGCCATAGCCAGAACGCGGCACCCAGCGCGACGATGGCGACCACCCAGCCGATCCACTGCATATTGTTTCCTCCGCCGACCCGATCCGCGCGCGGCTACGCGAATCCGGGCATGTCTTCGTCAAACCGCTGCAGGATAGAACGTGAAGATGCAGCGCGCCATCATCCGGCGCCGCGGCCGCAAAGCTGGCAGTCTTCGCCGGATTGAAGAATCGCGGCACTCGCGTGTATCAGTGAGCGACCGTTGCGGTCGCGACTGGAGGAGTTTTCCGATGCAAAGAATCCTGATCGTCCTCGTGCTGGCGCTCGCAGCGCTCAGCGGCTGCGATGGCAGCCATGGCGACGCCGGCGCACAGAAAATGGAAGTGCGCGTGTACGCGGTGCCGCCGGATTCGACCAATGCGCTGATGCAGACCCTCAACAAGGTATTCGAGACCGGCGACAAGACCTCGCTCGGCAAGGTGTCCAGTCCCTCGCCCGGCCAGCTCGTGGTGCTGGCGCCGGCGAGCCTGCAGGGCAGCGTCGAAGCGAGCTTGCGTGCGTTGACCAAAGATCTGCCGGGTGCGACCGCTGCCAATGCGACCGCCAGCCGGCCCGACGCAGCGCTGCGGCTGTCGTTCTGGAGCGTCGACGCGGTGCCCGAGGCCGGCGACGACGATGCGACGCTGACGTCGCTGGCGCCGGCTCTGAACGAAGCGCGCAAGCAGTTCGGCGCAGTGCGTTTCGAGTTGCGCGACGATGTCAGCAGCGTGACGGGCCTGGGCAGGAAGGCACAACGCAACTGGGTCGGCGGGACCGCCGCCGGCGGCAGTCCGGCCACCAAGACCCTCGCGTACACGCTAACGAAGAGCGGCCCTGAATTCGAATTGTCGATCAGCTTCGGCGACCAGGTTCCCGTGAAGCGAAACGAGAATGGACAAAGCTCGGTGGAATACATGATGACCGGCCTCGACACGACCACGGCGATCCGTCTCGGCCAGACCCTCGTGCTGACGCAGAGCCCGATCCCGGACAGCGACGCTTCCGGCGCCACGCCAGGCACGCTGACCCGTCTGTATCTCGTGCGCGTCGATGAAGTCGCCGCTCCGTAGGCTCGTGCATGGCGCTCGGCGAAGGAGAGCTGTACGCCTGCTATCGGCGTCTGGAGACGCCGCTCTACAACGTGCTGTATCGCTGGCTGTGGCAGGCACAGGACTGCCAGGACGTGATCCACGACGCGTTCGTGCGCGTGTGGGATCGCCGCGCGCGCGTGGATGCGGCCCGGCTCGACGCGCTGGTGTGGACGACGGCGCTGAACCTCGCGCGCAATCGTCTGCGCTGGCGCGCGCTGTGGCGCTTCGGCGAGATCGATCCGCTGGCAGCGGCGGATACCGATCCGTTCGCCGATGCGGCGCGCGGTCTGCAGCAGCGACGCCTGCGCGATGCACTGGCGCAGTTGCCGCGCGCGATGCGCGACGTGCTGGTGTTGGCCGAGTTCGGCGGCCTCGGCAATGCCGAGATCGCGGCGGTGCTCGGCATTCCGGCCGGCACCGTCGGCTCGCGCCGGCATCAGGCGCTGGCGCGGCTGCGCGGGCTATTGAAGGAGGAGCACGCCGATGAGTGACCACGATGCCTGGCGGACGAAGCTCGAGCCTCCCGCGGGAGGTCTCGCCCGCTTGCAGCGTGAGATCGACTCACGTCGCGACAGGGTGCCGAGGGTGCGCACGGCACCGGCCTTCGCTGCGGCGGCGGCCTTCGCAGCGCTTGCATTTGGCGTGACCCATTACCTCCGGCTTGCACCGCAGCGCGCGTTCGAGCGCAGCCTGCAGACGGCGCTGGCGACGATGCCGGCAGACGACGCCGTGGTCGAACGCGGCATCGCGCGCGAGCTGCCGAGCAGCCGCGCGGATGTACGGATCGTCGAGCTGGCGCCGGCGGCGACACCCGTGTCGCCGCGGCCCTAGCTATTGGATGCCGCCGGCGCGATACCGACGGCGCGACAACTCAGTCGAAGCCGTTGGCGAAAATGCGGTCGCCGTGGACGATCTGGATTGCGTTCAGCGGCGCGCGCACCGTGGCGCTCGCCGCTGGACCCGGCGTTGCGGTCAAGGTGAACCCGTTGCCGCCGACGAAGAACACCGCGTAGTTGCCGGCGCTGTTGTAGGCGCGCACGTAGGTGCCGTCGAAGGTCGCATTCGGCGCATCGGTGATCTCGATCGATACCGGCGCGGTGCCGGGGCCGCTGATCGCATACTCGCCCGCGCGCATGTCGCCGGCGTTGTCGCCGTCGGTGTAGACGTAGACGTAGTACCCGCCCGGATCGGCCGGCAGGTTCGCCACCGTCACCGTGCTCGCGTTGCCGGTCGCATCGAGATAGCCGTTCATCATGCGGAAATCGCCGGGCGTGTCGGCGATGCCGAGCGCCCACACGCCGTCCGAACTCCAGCTGGCCGTCGCACCGGTCTGCGTCCCGGTTTCGTCGGCCAGCGCAAGATCGCTGCCGCTGGGAGAAGCCGCCTCGTTCCAGTTCGGCGTGGCGACGACGCCGGCGCTTTCGAGCGCGCTCATCGGCGTTCCGTTGCCGACGAAATCGACGCTGATGATGCCGCCACCCGGCACGGCGGTGGTCACGTACAGGCCGGCGTCCGCGCTGTGCGTCAGCGCGCCGCTGGTCGCCGTGACGGTGACGGTATTCGCGCCGGGCGGGGTCGCTGCATCGGTCTGGACGGTCAGCGTCGTCGTCGACGGCGGCGCCACGTCGTTCGCCGCGAACGTCGCCGTCGCGCCGGAGGGAAGACCGCTCGCCTCGAGATGGACGGCGCCGGAGAAATTCTGGATCGCCGCCGTCGTGACGGTGTAGCTGACGCTGCCACCCGGATTCACGCCGGGATTGGGCGGCGTCACGCTCACGGTGAAATCGGGATCCAGGATCAAGCCGTACACGCTCACCTGCGTGTCGCCGACACCATCGGACGGGAACGAACCCATGTAGACGTGGCCGTTGACGACGGTGGGCGGACTGAACTTCGGCCAGTTGCCCATGCTGTCGCGCGCGCTGTTCTGCTCGGAGTTCCACAGCTCGTGGGTGAGGTCGTCGGCGTTCAATGCGCGCAGCACGCCGGGGTGGATGCCGCTGTTCGCATCCGAGCCGCTGAATGCCATCGACGACCAGATGACGCCCGTGCCCGGCGTGCTGCCGTTGGCGGACAAGGTCATCACGCCGCCGGCCGAGCCGTTGTTGGAGAACAGCACGCTTTGCGAAGCGGGCGTCGTGTCGAACGCCTGCACCACGGGGTTGCCCGTGCCGAAGTCGGCATTGAAGTGATAGCCCTTCAGCGTGCTGTGACTGTCGGCCCACACGTACATCCAGGGACCGACGCCGCCGGCACGGTTCCAGTACACGGTGCCGCCCTTGATCTGCTGGCCGCCGTTGGAAAACGCCTGCACGATATTGGTGTTGCCCGTGCCGACACCCAGGTGCCCCATGTCGCCGGAGTGAGTCACGAAGAACTTGCCGCTCTTGCCGCCGCCGACGAGGAGGTCGGTGCCGGGGATCAGCAGCGGGCCGGAGCCGCCCAGGTCCGCGTCGGAACCATTCAGGCTGTCCACCTCGTTCGGCGTGAACCAGTCGAGCAGCGGCGTATCCGGCGTCGGCCCGAACTTCACGAACGATTCGCCGAAGCTGTTGGTGCCGTCGTAGGGGCCGTTGCCGGTCATGTAGTAGACATTGCCGGAGGCATCGACGACCGGCGCGCGTCCGGCCATCCAGATGCCGCCGCCATTGAAGCCGGTGCTGCCGACCGGGCTCGACGACCAGATCTTGGTCTGCTGCAGGGTCGTGGCGTCGTACACCATGACCCAGCCGTGATAGTTGAACTGGTCGCTGTGGCCGGACCAGGCGACGAAGATGCGCCCGTTCGCGTAGGCGAGACTGGAGCGCTGGTCC
>DASWPR010000497.1:0-7395 GCA_036398455.1 Dokdonella sp. | reverse complement strand
CTCGGCGGCGGCCTGTCGGCGCAGTTTGCGCCGTCGGGCCATATCCTTGGTTCGGCGTTCGTCACGCTGACCGACGAATCGCGCCAAGTGGTTTTTTCCGGTGATCTAGGCCGGCCGAACGATCCGATCATGCGCACGCCGCGCCCGCTCCAGACAGCCGACGATTTGCTGATCGAGTCGACCTACGGCGATCGCCGGCACGAGCAGACCGATCCTGCCGACGAACTCGAAGCGATCATCACGCGCACGATCCGACGCGGCGGCGTGGTCGTGATCCCGGCCTTCGCCGTGGGCCGCGCGCAGTCGCTGCTCTACTACGTCGCGCAATTGAAGGCGGCGGGGCGCATCCCTGCCGATCTCCCGGTATATCTGAACAGTCCGATGGCGGTCGACGTCACCGGCCTGTACGAGCGTTTCGCGGACGAGCACCGTCTCGACGCGAAGGCCTGCGCGGCGATGTGCCATGTGGCGAAATACGTCGATACGGTGGAGGAATCCAAGCGTCTCAACGAGATGAGGATGCCGATGATCATCGTCGCGGCGAGCGGCATGGCGACCGGCGGCCGCGTCGTGCACCATCTGAAGGCGTTCGCTCCCGATCCGCGCAACACGATTCTGTTCTCCGGCTACCAGGCTGCCGGAACGCGCGGCGCGGCAATGCTCGGCGGCGCGAAGACGATCCGCATCCACGGCGCCGATGTGCCGGTGCGTGCCGAAGTCGCCGTGATCTCTTCGCTGTCGGCGCACGCCGACTATGCCGAGACGCTGCAATGGCTGGGCCATTTCAAGTCGCCGCCGCAGACGACCTTCATCACGCACGGCGAACCGGTCGCCGCCGATGCGCTGCGCCAGCACATCGAGCGCGCGCTGCATTGGAACACGCACGTAGCGGAGTATCGCGAAAGCGTCGATCTCGACGACGTGCAGCACATCCGCCGCTGAGCCTGCGGCGAACGTCCGCGGTTGTCGCCCTCGGCAATGTCGGTCCCGCCTTTGGCACGTGGGGCATGTGACGACGATCCCCGGCGACAGCAGCAGCGCCGGCCGCCGCGGCGTGGGCTGCTCAGATCAGCCAGACGGCGAGCAGCAGCATCAGGTCGATGACAAGGACACCGCCTGCCGTCGGCGCCGCGTAGGCGCGACCGCCGCCGAGGCTCAGTACGCACTTGGTCACTGAATTGGTCACGAACGCGACGGCCACGGCGAACGCCGCCAGGTTGGCGTTCGCCGCCCCGACGGAGACGAGCTGGCCCACGGTGATCGCCGCTGCGTGGACATCGGCGAAACCTGTCGCGGCGGCTGCGGCAAAGATGCCGCGCGCGCCGAACGCATAGCGCAGCGCGGCGCCCAGCAGCAGGGCCGCCGCGAGGATGGCGACGAACTGCAACGCCTGCGCGAGTGCGAAGGCGCGTTCGAGAACGACCGTGTGGCGAGGGCCGTGGCCGCCGCGCGCGCGGCGGAGCGCGAGCACGCCGATGCCTGCCGCCGCGAGGCCGGCCACCAGCAGCGCAGGCGCCAGGCGACGCAGCAATTCGAGCGAAACGGCGCCGAGGACCAGTGCAAGCTCGAGGACCGTCGCAATGTTCGACAACAGCGCCGCGGCGATGCACTCGCGGCGCAACGCGGGATAGCGCCTGGCACGTTGCGCCATGCCGGCGATCGTCGCGGAACTCGATACGAAACCGCCGAGAAAGCCGGACAGCGCGAGCCCGCGGCCGGGACCGAGCGCGCGCAGCGCGACATGCCCCGCCGCGTTGATCGCCATGACCAGCACGGCGAACAGCCATAGCCGGCGCGGATTGAGCACGCCGAGCGGATCGATCGCACGATCGGGCAGCAGCGGCAGCACGACGAGGATGCAGGCGGCGAGAATCAGCGCATCGGTCAGTTCCTTTTCGCTGAGCAGCGAACGCGCGAACCGATGCAGGGCGCTCTTGCCGGCGAGCAGGCCAGCGAGTGCCACGTACAGCGCGGCCGCCAGCTCCGCCCTCGACATCGCCAGCGCGCCGAGCAGAAACGTGGCGAACAGCGCCAGTTCGGTGGTGAGGCCGGGATCGGGCTGGCGGACGCGCCAATAGGCGGCGAGCGCCAGCGCGACGATGGCGAAACCGGCGACCGCCAGTGCGGCGGTGCCGACCAGGGCCGCCGCCGCGCCGGACAGCGCGGCCACCGTGCAGGTGCGCATCCCGATCGCGCTGCGCTGTGCGCCGCTGCCCTTGCGGCGCTCGCGTTCGATACCGACGAGCAGGCCGCCGCCGATCGCCGACAGCAGGCCGAACAGCAGGGAGGGCTCGATCGGCATGATCCGGCGCTTCGCGTGGCTTGGGCTGTCACGAATCTGCCATCGCGCCGGACGCGCGACTTGATCTTCGTCACGCGCCGGCCTCCGGCAGCGAGTTGACTTCCGTCAATACGCCGACGCCGCCACGCCGGATGATGACGCGATCCAGCGCGAGCCGATGCCATCAACGTAGGCGAAGCATGAACGTAAGCGAAGTGATGACGCGCCATGTGACGACGGTGCGGACCGGTACATCGGTGGCCGATGCCGTGCGCCTGATGCTCGACCGCAAGATCAGCGGGCTCCCCGTCGTCGATGCGAACGGGGCGCTCGTCGGCATCGTGACGGAAGGCGATTTCCTGCGCCGCGGCGAGCTGGGCACGGAGCGGCACCGCGCCCGCTGGATCGAGTTCCTGCTCGGTCCGGGACGCCTCGCCGGCGAATACGTCGATACGCACGGGCACACGGTCGAGGAAGTGATGACGCGCGAAGTCTTCGCGGTCTCGTCCGCCACGCCGTTGCGCGATGCCGTGCAGATGATGGAGCGGCAGGGCGTCAAGCGGCTGCCGGTCGTCGATGCCGATGTGCTGACGGGCATCCTCAGTCGCGCCGACGTGATGAAGGCCTTTGTCGAAGCCGCCGAGGCCGGCGCGGAACCGCTGCCCGAGGATGCGGACATGCGCGGGCGCATCGTCGCTGAAATCGCGCGGCAACCCTGGAGCGGCTGCGCTGCGGTGCGGGTCGCTGTCGACCACGGCGTCGTCGAACTGCATGGCGTCGTCACCGACGAACGCGCGCGCGCGGCGCTGATCGTGCTGGCGGAGAATACGCGCGGCGTGAAGCGCGTGCGCGACGAGCTGACCACGGTCGAGCCGATCACCGGCACCGTCGTGCATTCGCCTTCCGACGCTCCCTGAAACAGGTTCGCTCCGTGGCATCCACAAGCGCCTCGGGCGCAAGCCGGCATGGCCGTCATGCGGCAGCGCTGAAACTCGAAGGGTGGACGGAACGATGGCAAAGCGCGCGCTTCCCCTGAAGAAGGTCTACGCACTGCTCGAAACGGGTCCGGTCGTCCTGCTGGCGACCGCGGCCCGCGGGCGCGCCAACGTCATGACGATGTCGTGGCATACGATGCTGGACTTCGAACCGCCGCTGATCGGGTGCGTGGTCAGTACCGGCGATTTCTCGTTCGCAGCGCTGCGGGCCACGCGCGAATGCACCATCAACATCCCGACGCGCGAACTGGCCAAGGCAACGGTCGGCTGCGGCAACACATCCGGGCGCGATGTCGACAAGTTCGCGAAGTTCGGATTGACGCCGGTGCCGGCGAAACGGGTGGCGGCGCCGCTGATCGCGGAGTGCTATGCCAGCCTGGAGTGCCGCGTCACCGATACGCGCATGGTGAACAAGTACAACATGTTCGTGATGGAAGTAGTCGCCGCATGGAAGGATCCGGCGATCAAGGAACCGCGCACGCTGCATCACCGCGGATGGGGCAGCTTCATGGTCGCCGGAGAAACGATCCGGCTGCCGTCGCGGATGCGTTGAAGGAAGTGCCGGCGATATTTCTGCCCGCCGACCTCGATCACGGATAGGCGGGCCTGGCGCTTCGGCATGCGGGATCGCGATAGCGCCGAGACCGCCGATGCCGGAAATGGCGGTCCATTCGCGGCGTCGCGCTTGACTCAGATCAATGCGCAGCGCACACGCCGGCGGCATTCTAGGTGCATGTCCGGTATGGGAGAGATGCGATGTTCCCGAGTCTGCTGATTCTGCTCCTTGCAGCGTTCGTCTTCGGCGCCCGGCAGCAAGGCGGAGCGATGCGGCCGGCGCGCGCATCGGTCCGATCCGGATCATGCCGCGCAGCGAATCCGAGGCGCCTGCGCAACGATTGATCCGCTTCGCTCGATTCCATCGCCCGCGGGTGCGGGTGCCGTCATTTGCTCTGCAAGGGGAGGGTTCTCGTGTCCCATGTGCTGGTGCATGCACCGAGTTATCAGTCGTTCGCCGACGTGTTGGTATTCGCCGCTGATGTGGCGACTTCACTCGACGCCGCACTTACGGCGCTCTATGCGCAGCCGGTTACGCTTCCCACCCTCGTCATGGACGCCCCGGTGATCATCGACGACGTCTTCAGGGAGCTGATCGCCGAGCGCGACAAGGCGTGTGCCGCGAGCGCCGCTTTCGAACGCTGGGCGCACGCACGCAGCGTGCGCCACGGTGCTTGGCAAGTCGTCGACGAGTTTGTCGACGATGCGCTGGCGGCTGCGGGGAACTGGCACGATTTCATCGTGATAGGCCGCAATACCGGCCACTCCGTATCGACGCCCGCCGCGCTCGGCGATCTGCTCGTGAAGATCGGGCATCCCTGCCTGATCGTGCCGGAGCGATGCTCGCGACCGGCCGTTCCGCGACGGGTACTGGTGGCGTGGAACGGCTCGCGCGAGGCCATTCTTTCCATCCACGCGGCGCGACCGCTGCTGCGGAAAGCGCAATCGATCGTTCTGCTGGCAGCCACGGGCGACCCGGCTCTTGCCGGCACCGCGTGGCATCCGCCGTTCGACATCGGGCGCTACGTGGAAGCGGAGGGTCTGCATGCGCAGATCGAGCCGTTCGACGCCGGCGGGGATGCCGGTGCGGCGTTGCTCGAGGCCGCCGCCGCACACGACGCGGACCTCCTGGTCATGGGCGCCTATGGCCGCTCGCGACTGAGCGAATGGACGCTCGGCGGAGCCACGCGCCATGTGCTGCGGCACGCCGAGCTGCCGCTGTTCATGCGGCACTGAGGGGCACGGCAGCGCGACCGGGCCCGCGCGCAGGTGGCCGGGCCGGGTGCCCGCAAAGGGACAGACGATGGAACTTAATGAAGGTCTTCGCGGCCGCCGTGCAGTTCGCGACTACACACCGACGCCGGTGGACGAATCAGCGATTCGCCGATTGATCGATGCAGCGGAGCACGCACCGAACGCCTTCAACGATCAGCCGTGGCGATTCACGGTCGTGCGCGACCAGCGCCTGCTGCAGCACATTTCGGATGCCGCCAAAGTGCACCTGCTCGATCGGCCGACCGCCGATCCCCGGGCCGGGCATCTTCTCGTGCAGCTCGGCGATCCCGCTTTCCATATTTTCTACCACGCGCCGGTGCTCGTGCTGATCGGGGCGGAGAAGGCGGGGCCGTGGGTCGTCGAGGACTGCGCGCTCGCCGCCGAGAATCTCATGCTGGCTGCGCACGCCGAGGGTCTCGGCTCGTGCTGGATCGGTTTCGCGCAAGAGTTTCTCAATACGGTCGAGGGCAGGAATTTGCTCGGTGTGGACGTCGCTGCCGTCACCGTCGCGCCGATCATCGTCGGTCACCCGAGGACACTGCCGCCATCGCCGCCACGACGCGTCGCCGCGATCCGTTGGATCGGCTGAGCGGGAGCACGACGCCGCGCATTGGCGCAGCCCATGCCCCGATATACGCGGCCTGCACTCGGCAAGCGCCGGGAAGCGTCACGTCGGGGCTGCGGCACGGGTGCCGACAGGCCGGATATCGAGTTGCCCTCGACGACCGTCGGGGATCGATCGTCGATCAACGCGGAGCCGAACCACGAACGCCGAAAAGGATGGCGTGACGGACCGGTATGCCGGGCGTCGTTCCGCATCAAGCCGTGATGTCGTGCAGGCTCGCAAGCGCCTTGATCAGCACGCGCGGATCGTGCTGTCCTTTGTAGACCGCGGGCGGTTTGCGATCGAGCTCGAACAGCGCATACACCGCGGTCTGCGCCGAGCGGATCGAATATTCGACCGTGAATACCACGTCGTCCGGCAATTCGCAGAACTGGCCGACGAAGGCCAGGTTCGTCGACCCCTTCGGCACGACCTGCGGCCGGTCGCCGGCGCCGCGTCGCAGGAACTGGCTGGTGATGAAGGGCATCATGCAGGGAATGCAGGTGGTGGTCTGCAGGATTTTCGACGTATCGGAGGGGGAGTGCAGATGCCCGAGCACCTCGATCATGATTTCGCGGCCACTGCATGCCGACATCGGCTTGTGCACGAAATTGCCGGGCGCATCGACGGACAGCCCATAGCCCCAGAAGACGTTCACATCGTCGGGTTGTCCCACGAAGTGCGGCTGGTGCGGAAGCACGATGGACGCCAGCCAATTGGAATCGGCGAAGGTGATCAGTCCGCCTTCTCCGGGTACGTTCCCGGTCAGGTCGCGGACGATGCGAAAAAAGGCCGGATCACGCAGCGTGGCGGTGAACGATACCCATTTGGACTCGTCGACATGGTCGCTGAAAGCGGCCGGTCGACCGAACTCCGGGTGGTTCGCCGCGATTCGCTCCCACAGCGTCCACGCCCCGCCGTCAGTCTTGCTCTTGAGAGGAGGCGCAGATTCCATCGAACCCAGGCTGGAGGCCTCGGTCATCGAGCCCAGCGTGACGATGACGCGGTCGTCCGAATTCACCGCGATTTCGCCGACCTGGCCGGCACGCTCGAAGACGATGCGCTCCACCGTCTTTGCGCCCGCGGCGGCGCCGCCGCGCAGGACCAGGTCGGTCACGCGCGTGTTCACTTCGAAGTGGACGCCGCGTTCGTCCAGCCAGCGATGCAGCGGACGCACCATCGAATCGTATTGGTTGTAGACCGTACGCATGATGCCGTGCAGCCGGTTGAAGCCGGACACCATGTGCATGAAGCGGACGAGGTAGCGCTTGAATTCGATCGCGCTGTGCCAAGGCTGGAACGCGAACGTCGTGCACCACATCAACCAGAAATTCGTGCGGAAGAACGAGGCGTCGAACTGATCGTCGATGCTGCTGCCGCCGAGCATGCCTTCGGGCTCCAGGGTCAGGCGCTCGAGGACGAGGATGTGCCTTTCCGACAGCCCGAACTCCGGTGCGTCGAGTCGACGGCCATTGCGAACCAGGCGCGCCTTCGACGAGGTTTTCATCGTCTGGTTCCAGTCGAGGATCTCCTGGGTGACCGTGCGGCTGCCGTCGAGTGTCGGAATCGACGAAAACAGGTCGTAGGTGCACAGGTATTTGCTTTCGAGCATCCGCCCGCCGCGCACGACATAGCCGTCTTCGGCAGAGCCTGATCCATCCAGGCTGCCGCCGAGCTTCGATGAC
>DASWPR010000496.1:0-2039 GCA_036398455.1 Dokdonella sp. | reverse complement strand
TTGATCTGCGCCGGCGCGCATTCCACGTCGGGCAGTTCGCCGGGCTCGTTGACGACGACGACATCGCGCTTGCGCAGCAGGTGCTGCACGATCTTCAGCGCGCTTTCGACGAGCTTGTTGATGTCGGCCTTCTGCATGCCGGCCTGGTCGAGCCGGCTGAAGTCCTTCAGATTGACCACCAGATCGCCGATCTGGCCGACGCCGTGCACGGTGTCGTCGAGCAGGCCGCAGAGGTCTTCCAGCGCGCTCGCATCGATGCGCGTGCGCAGATCGTCGATCTCGGCCAGGTTCGATTCGATGTCCGCGCCGGGTTCGCTTTCACCGGTCAGCGCGGCGATCACCTTCTCTTGCGCGGCGACCAGCCGGGTCGCGTCGCCGAGCGCGCCGCGCGTCATCTCGACGTTGTTGCGCACGTAGCCGAGCGGCGTATTGATCTCGTGCACGAGGCCCGCGACCATCTGGCCGAGCGAGGCCATCTTCTCGGACTGCACCAGCTGCAGCTGCGACGATTTCACGCGTGCGTAGGCGCGTTCGAGTTCGCCGCCGCGTTCGGCGAGCCGGTCTTCCACCGCGCGCAGGACATCCAGCACCAGGCCCGTGCCGGCGTAGTTGCCGGCAGCGTCGACGAGCACGAAGTCGTCGGTGATCGGGCTCCTGATATGCGTGGCGATCGCGCGCGCTGCTTCCTCGATCAGCGTCGTCTGCTCGAGCAGCAGCGGTTCGGCATTCATCAGGGCGGTGATCGGACGGCGTCCGTACAGCTCGCGCCCATACGGCATCAGAAAGATGCGCATCAGTTCGTAGCGGCTGATCGTGCCGATCGGCTTGCGCTGCGCCACCACCGGCAGGCTGAGCAGGCCGGAATGGCGGGCTTCGAGAAACAGCTGCGCCACGTCGAGCACGCTGGTCTCGGGCGCTACGGGAGCAGTCGCGAGCAGCAGCGGCCTGATATCGCCGGGCGCCGCGGCGGCGGGGGCGATCGGCGCAGTGGCGCGCGCCGGCAAGGCTTGTGTCATGGGAGTCGAACTTCGGCGGAGCGTTGTATATGCGTATACAACGCAACTTTTCAGGGGTAGCTGCGAAGCCTAGCCTCGACGAAAGACACGCAGATGACGGAACCGCCTGCCACAAGCCGCCGCTCGCAGACGAGCGCGCCGCGACGTCACTCCGCCGACTGACGACGCCGCCTCATCCGACGATGCTCCCTCATGCGCCGACGCTCCGTGTCGTGCGACGACGCTCCCGCGTGCGATGCCGTCGTACACGACGGCGTTCGCGAGCAGGACAACGTTCGCGAACACGACGCCCCTTCCGTACATGGCGACGTCACTCCCGCGAAAGCGGGAATCCATATCGCTCTCGCCGCCTCCCGCATGATCGAGCGCGCTACCCGATCAACCCCTGCTCGCGAATCCGATGAATCTCGTCGCGCAGGCGCGCCGCATCTTCGAACTCGAGGTCCTGCGCATGCTTGTACATCTGCGTTTCGAGCTGACGGATCTTCGCCGCGACCTGGTCGGGTGTGAGCAGTCGGTAGTCGGCGGCGGGCTCGGCGACCCTGCGCGCGCCTCCCGCACCGCGGCCGCGGCCGCGTTCGCTTTCGCCCTCGGCGCGCGCACCTTCCATGATGTCGGTGATCTTGCGCACGATCGACGCCGGCACGATGCCGTGCTCCTCGTTGTACTCGACCTGCTTGGCGCGGCGGCGGTCGGTTTCGTCGATCGCCGCCTGCATCGAGCGGGTGACGCGGTCGGCATACAGGATCGCCTTGCCGCGCAGGTTGCGCGCGGCGCGCCCGATCGTCTGGATCAGCGAGCCGGTCGAGCGCAGGAAGCCTTCCTTGTCGGCATCCAGGATCGCGACCAACGACACCTCTGGCAGGTCGAGGCCTTCGCGGAGCAGATTGATTCCGACCAGCACGTCGTACTCGCCCATGCGTAGCTCGCGCAACAGCTCGACGCGGCGCAGGGTGTCGACTTCGGAGTGCAGGTACCGCACGCGGATACCGAGTTCGAGCAGGTAGTCGGTGAGGTCCTCGG
>DASWPR010000495.1:0-7781 GCA_036398455.1 Dokdonella sp. | reverse complement strand
AGCGGCTTCGGCGTTCGCCGAGGAGCGGATGGCCGTGCGGGTGCGCGCTCGGGCAGGTCTGAAGGGCTTCCATGGGCGCCGGGCGGCTATCCGGGAAATCGCGCGCGCTGCCCACTTCCGTTTCGATCCAGGGCGCATCGCGTCCGAACACGTTTCGAGACGGCAGCTCTGTGCACTCTCGCCGGCGGTGCTGCGCGAAGTCGACGCAGCTGCAACCCGGCTAGAGCGACAGCGTACGTCCGCCGTCGACCGGCACGTTGATGCCGTTGACGTAGGCCGCCGCCGGCGTCGCCAGGAATGCGATCACGTTCGCGATCTCGGCCGCCTTGGCAAAACGCCCGAGCGGCACGCTCGCCAGCATCGTCTGCTCGATGTCGGCGGTCTGCTTGCCGGTCGAGCGCGTGCGTTCGGCGAGAATCTGTTCCAGACGCTGTGTCTGCGTGTAGCCGGGCAGCACGTTGTTGACCGTGATGCCGTGCACGCCGAGTTCGCCGGCGAGGGTCTTCGCCCAGCTCGCCATGGCGCCGCGGATCGTATTGGATACGCCGAGATTCCTGATCGGCTCTTTCACCGAGGTCGAGATCACGTTGACGATGCGCCCGTAGCCGGACGATTTCATCCCCGGCAGCACGGCCTGCAGCAGCACCTGCGCGGCGACCACGTGCTGGTTGAACGCGGCACGATAATCGTCGGGCGCGGCGGTGTTCGCCGCTCCACCCGGCGGTCCACCGGTATTGTTGATCAGGATATTGACCGCATGCGCATTGACGGTCGCCTCGACCTTGGCGCGCAGTTCATCGGGGTTGCCCATGTCCACGGCGATCGTCGCATGCTGTTGCGCCGGATGCGTCTTCGGCAGGCCCGCCAGCGCCGTGTCCAGCGCGTCGCGCGAACGTGCGAGCAAGGTGACGTCGGCGCCGAGCGCAGCCAGTTCGATCGCCGCCGCGCGGCCGATGCCTTGCGAGCCGCCGCAGACGAGCGCGTGTTTTCCGGTGAGGTCGAGGTTCATGGTTTCGTGATGGGTCGATGGCTTGAGGGAATCGATGAGTGCGATGCGACTACTCGCAGGCGATCTCGACAGCGGCGTATTCCTTGCGGAAACGTGCTGGAATAAGGCCGGAGGGCTGGTGTCGCGCGAGTTCGTCGAGTTGTGCGTCGTCGACGACGTGAAAGGTCAGCTCAAACGGAACGATTTTGCATCCGTCCGGCGCGTCGGGCGGGGCGGCGGGCTGTTCGGCTTGGCTGAGACTCCATACGTTTGCCGGCGAAATCCCCTCGAAGCGGCTGGCCTCGGATTCCAGATGCCACAGCGTATGAAAATGAAACGCCTCGCGCGGGTCCGAGGCGGCCAGCCACGCCATCCATTCACCCAGCAATCGAAACCCGTCGATATTTGCGCATACGGTCACTTCATCCGGATACCGCAGGATGCAGAGTCGCGCGCTGGGATTTTGGTTCGGATGCGACATCGGTCCGTTCGGTCTGAGGTGCAGCGCCTAGATCTTCTGCACCATCTGCATCAGCAACTCCTCGTCGCTGTCGCCACGCGGGGGTTCGATCTCTTCGAGGTCGAAGCCGAGCATCGCGGCGTCGGCCTCGTCGATGCCGTCGAAGGCGCGGAATTCGGCGTCGAGCAGGGCCGTGCGGCCGGCGGTTTCGTCGTCGTAGTAGAGCGTGCGGCCGTCGCTGTCGAAGACTTCGGCGATGCCGGAATCGAGCACCTGCAGGCGTGCCCAGATCAATGTGTCGCCGAGCGCGGCGAGCCACCACTGCGGGTCGCGTTCGTGCAGGATCGGCTCGGGCGTCTCTTCGTTTTCGTCCTGCTCGTGATCGCTCATGCGGGAGCCCCCACGTAGGCCAGTAGTTTGGATGTGATCGCGATCACCGCACCGGCGATGATCGCCCAGGCGCCGATGCTGCCGAGCACGGCCAGGGCATTCAGGCTGACGTCGCGCAGGCTGCGGTAACGCCCTACCAGGTACCAGCCGACGGCATGCGGCGCGAACAGGAAGCCGCTCATCGCCGCGTGCTCGGCCGGATGGTGGTCGCGCAGATGCACGGCGACCAGCATCCACGTGATGATGTAGGTGGTCAGTCCGGCGACGATCAGGCCGAGGCCCATGATCAGCAGGAATTCGCGCGTGGCGAGCAGGGTCATCGATCAGAACTCGGCCGAGCCCGGCGCGCGCGGGTAGGGGATCGCATCGCGGATGTTGGCGAGGCCGCAGACATAGCAGACCAGGCGTTCGAAACCGAGCCCGAAGCCGCCGTGCGGCACCGTGCCGTAGCGGCGGAAGTCGCGATACCAGCCGTACATGCGCGGATCGAGGCCGAACTGCGCGATGCGGCGATCGAGGATGTCGAGGCGCTCCTCGCGCTGCGAACCGCCGATGATCTCGCCGATCCCGGGAGCCAGCACGTCCATCGCGGCGACCGTGCGACCGTCGTCGTTGAGGCGCATGTAGAACGCCTTGATCTTCTCGGGATAGTTCGTCACGACGACCGGACGGCCGACGTGTTCTTCGGTCAGGAAGCGCTCGTGCTCGGTCTGCAGGTCGGCGCCCCATTCGACCGCGTACTCGAACTTCCTGCCGGACTTCTTCAGGATGTCGACCGCATCGGTGTAGTCGATGCGCTCGAACGGCGCCTCGACGAAGGTCTCCAGGCGCGACACCGCGGTCTTCTCGACGCGGTCGGCGAAGAACGCCATGTCGTCCGGCCGCTCGGCGAGCACCATGCGGAAGATGAACTTGAGGAAATCCTCGGCGAGCGTGGCGAGATCGGCGAGATCGGCGAAGGCGACTTCCGGCTCGATCATCCAGAACTCGGCCAGGTGGCGCGTGGTGTGCGAGTTCTCCGCGCGGAACGTCGGCCCGAACGTGTAGACCTTGCTCAAGGCGAGGCAGTAGCCCTCGACATTGAGCTGGCCGGACACGGTGAGGAACGCCTCCTTGCCGAAGAAGTCCTTGTGGAAATCGATCGCGCCCTTGTCGGTGCGCGGCAGGTTCATCAGGTCGAGCGTGGAGACGCGGAACATCTCGCCGGCGCCCTCGGTGTCCGAGGTCGTGATGATTGGCGTGTTGACCCAGAAGAAGCCGTTCTCGTCGAAGTAGCGGTGGATCGCGCTGGCGATCGTATGGCGCACGCGCGTGACCGCGCCGAACAGGTTGGTGCGCGGGCGCAAGTGCGCCACTTCGCGCAGGAATTCCGCCGAATGCGGCTTCGGCTGGATCGGGTAGGTTTCCGGATCGTCGACCCAGCCGAGCACCTGGATCTCGCTCGCCTGCAGCTCGAACGACTGGCCCTTGCCTTGCGAGGCGACCAGTTCGCCGCTCGCGACCAGCGCGCAGCCGGAGGTCAGGTGCACGATTTCGTTCTCGTAGTTCGGCAGCGTATTCGGTGCGACGACCTGGATCGCGTCGAAGCAGGAGCCGTCGCTCAGATTGACGAACGAGAGCCCTGCCTTCGAATCGCGTCGCGTGCGCACCCAGCCGCGCACCGTCACGTGCGTGCCCGGCGCGACCGCGCCCGACAATGCCCGCTTCACATCCACCGTCTGCGCATCGAGCGCAGCGCCACCGGCTACCGACATACCTTGAAACTCCTGTCCGAAACACCCATCTCGCCGCAGGCCCAGTGCCGTCCGGCGAACGCGTAGTGAGAAGAGCTCGCGATCATAGCGGAATCGGCTGTTGCACTGCGGAATCGCGCTAGAATGCCGTCGTCATCCGGGTCGTACGCCATGTCCATCCAGCTCACCTCCGCCGCGCGTCAACGCATGCAGGACTTCCTCGCCAGGGAACCGGCCGCCGTCGGCGTGCGCTTCGGCATCAAGCGCACCGGCTGCTCGGGTTTCGGCTACACGGTCGATCTGGCCCAGGCGATCGCGGAGAACGACGAAGTGTTCCAGCAGGACGGCCTGCAGCTGGTGGTCGACCGCAAGGCGCTGCCGTTCGTCGACGGCACCGAGATCGACTTCGAGCGCAACGGCCTCAACGCGACGTTCGTGTTCCGCAACCCGAATGCCACCGGCGCCTGCGGCTGCGGCGAGAGCTTCACGGTCGACGCCACCGGCTGAGATCGCGGCGGGCGTGCGCAAACGCGCGCGATCGCCCCCGGCAGTTGTGCCAATGCCCTGATTCCATTACTATCCGCGCCCCTTTGCTCCTGGTCGTGATCTTTCCGATCGCGAAAATCAGGCGGCGGTCGTCGATGACCGCACTCGCCAGGATGAAGGCCTTGCCTCACCGCGCCGCGGGAGGCTGTCGCTGAGCGGAATCGTCCGCAGCGATACCCACGAGGAGTCGACATGCGTCATTACGAAGTCGTGTTTCTGGTCCACCCTGACCAGAGCGAGCAGGTGCCGGCGATGGTCGAGCGCTACAAGGCGCTGATCGAGAACGACGGCGGCAAGGTTCACCGCCTGGAAGACTGGGGCCGCCGCCAGCTGGCCTATCCGATCCAGCATCTCGCCAAGGCGCACTACGTGCTGCTGAACATCGAGTGCAGCGCGGCCGTGCTGGCCGAGCTCGAGTCGGGCTTCCGCTTCAACGATGCGGTGCTGCGCCACCTGATCGTCAAGCGCGAGAACGCGGTGACCGAGATGTCGCCGATCATGAAGAACAAGGACGACAAGGGCGATCGCCGCCGCCGCGACGACGAAGGCTTCGGTTTCGGAGCCGACGACGACGAGCCGCGTCCGCGCCGCGAGCGTGCGCCGCGCGAGGAAGCCCCCGCTGCCGTTGCAGCCGCCGAACCGGCCGCTGAATAAGCGCCGCTCACGTCCACGGAGAGATAGCCATGTCCAAGTTCTTCCGCCGCAAGAAATTCTGCCGTTTCACCGCCGAAGGCGTGACCGAGATCGACTACAAGGATCTCAACATGCTGCGCCAGTACATCAGCGAGACCGGCAAGATCGTGCCGAGCCGCATCACCGGCACCAAGGCGCGCTACCAGCGCATGCTCGGCACCGCGGTCGAGCACGCACGCTTCCTCGCGCTGCTGCCGTACAGCGACGCGCATTGACCCACGCCGTCGCGCCCCGCGCGACGATCACTCCCCCTCTCTCCCGACCGTGTCGGGGGAGAAGGCCAGGGTGAGAGCTCGAACAACATTCGGACAGCACCCGCTGCGCCGGCACATCCGACGCTAACGAATAGGAAAAATCATGGACCTCATTCTTCTGCAGAAAGTGAAGAACCTCGGCAACCTCGGTGACAAGGTCAGCGTGAAGCCGGGTTATGGCCGCAACTACCTCGTGCCGCAGGGCAAGGCGACCGCCGCCACCGAAACCAACATCGCCGATTTCGAGAAGCGCCGCGCCGACTACGAGGCGAAGGCCGACCAGCAGTTCGCCGGCGCCGAAGCGCGCAAGGCGCAGTTCGCCGATGCATCGGTCACGATCAAGGCGAACGCGAGCCCGGAAGGCAAGCTGTTCGGCTCGGTCGGCCCGCGCGATGTCGCCGATGCGTTCACCCATGCCGGCCTCGCGCTCGACAAGAGCGAAGTGGTGATGAGCGAAGGCCCGCTGCGCCATATCGGCGAATTCGATGTGCAGGTGCACCTGCATGCCGACGTCAACACCACGGTCAAGGTCATCATCGCCGCCGACGACTGATCGCGCTGCGATCTTCGCCCGGCGAAGGTCGCCATTCGAGTACGCCAGACGGGCGCCTGCGGGCGCCCGTTTTCATTGGCAGCGCCGACGCGGCGCACAGCTTGCGCACAGGCTTATCCCCAGCGATCACCGGGTTATCCACCGCTTTCGCCAAGACTTGTCCGTCGCGCGTCGTGAGACGCCGATCTACTATCCACGACCGCGCTTCACCCCCTCTCCGACTTGATCAATGGCCGCACAGACCGAACGCAAGAATGTCTCCAGCATCGAAGCGCTGCGCGTACCGCCGCATTCGATCGAAGCCGAGCAGGCCGTGCTCGGCGGCCTCATGCTGGCACCGGAATCCTGGGACCGCATCGCCGATCGCCTGGTCGAGGAGGATTTCTACCGGCGCGACCACCGCATCATCTTCCGCGCGATCGGCGACCTCTCCAACAAGAGCATGCCGTACGACGCGGTAACCCTCGGCGAGTGGTTCCAGGCGCAGAATCTGGCCGAGCTGGTCGGCGGCGCGAGCTATGTGATTGAACTGGCGAACTCGACGCCGAGTGCGGCGAACATCACCGCCTACGCCGACATCGTGCGCGAGAAATCCGTGCTGCGGCAATTGATCGATGCCGGCACCGAAATCGCCGGCGACGCCTTCGTGCCGGAGGGCCGCTCCAGCCAGGAGCTGCTCGAAACCGCCGAGCAGAAGGTCTTCCACATCGCCGAGGCCGGCGCGCGCGGGCGCAAGGGCTTCGTGACGATGCGCGCCGCGGTCAAGGATGCCTTCCAGATCCTGCATCAGCGCTACGAGAATCGCGGCTCGGTGACGGGCCTGCCGACCGGATTCACCGACCTCGACGAAATGACCGCCGGCCTGCAGCCGTCCGACCTGATCATCGTCGCGGCGCGACCGTCGATGGGCAAGACCGCCTTTTCGGTCAACATGGCCGAATACGCCGCGCTCAAGACGAAGAAGGCCGTGGCGATCTTCTCGATGGAAATGTCGGCCTCGCAGCTGGCGTTCCGCCTGATCTCCTCACTCGGCCGCATCAATCAGCAGCATCTGCGCACCGGCGACCTCGCCGAAGAAGAATGGCCGCGCGTGACCAACGCGATCACCCTGCTCAGCGAAGCGAAGATCTTCATCGACGACACGCCGGCGCTGAGCCCCGGCGAGCTGCGCGCGCGCGCGCGGCGCCTCAAGCGCGAGCACGATCTCGGCCTGATCGTGATCGACTACCTGCAGCTGATGCAGGTGCCCGGCAACAAGGAGAATCGCGCCACCGAAATTTCAGAGATCTCGCGCAGCCTGAAGGCCCTCGCGAAGGAACTCAGCATCCCGGTGATCGCCCTGTCCCAGCTCAACCGCTCGCTCGAACAGCGCACCGACAAACGACCGGTGATGAGCGACCTGCGCGAATCGGGCGCGATCGAGCAGGACGCCGACGTGATCCTCTTCATCTATCGCGAAGAGGTCTACGACAAGGATTCGCCGCGCAAGGGCACCGCCGAGATCATCATCGGCAAGCAGCGTAACGGCCCGATCGGGTCGGTCACGCTGGCATTTCTCGGCGAGTACACCAAGTTCGAGAACTATGCCGGGGGAGATTTCTCCGGCACGTTCGAGTGACGCGCTTGCAGATCGCTCTCGACGCCCCGACATGTTCGTTCGCCATTCCGGCGCGGGCCGGAATCCCGCTTGATCGGGCCAAGGTCGAGGTCAGAATGCAGCCTGGCCTGCGCCGGGACGACGGCGTGGAGGAGGGGCTGATCGAGTCATGAATCCGGGAATCGACCACTGATGCGTGCCACCTGCGCGACGATCCATCTCGGCGCCCTGCGCGAAAACCTGCGCCGCGTGCGCGAGCTCGCGCCCGGCGCGCGCGTGATGGCCGTGGTCAAGGCCGACGGCTACGGCCACGGCCTGGAGCGCGTCGCGCGCGCGCTCGAAGGCGCCGATGCGTTCGGCGTCGCCGCCATCGCGGACGGGCAGCGCCTGCGCGCGGCTGGCGCTTCGCAGCGCATCGTCGTGCTGTCGGGGCCGGACGAGCCGGGCGATCTGCCCGAACTGCGCCGGCTCAAGCTCGACGCGGTGATCCATCACGAAAGCCAGATCGACATGCTCGCCGCCGACCACGATCCGCGGCCGCTGCGCGTCTGGCTGAAGCTCGATACG
>DASWPR010000494.1:0-15940 GCA_036398455.1 Dokdonella sp. | reverse complement strand
GACGGCTTTCTTCGCGGCCGTCTTCTTTGCCGCTGCCTTCTTGGCGGGGGCCTTCTTCACGGCGGCCTTCTTCGCTGCCGCTTCGTCCGGCGCGTCGGCCTTGGCCGTCTTCGCGGCCTTGCCGCCTTTACCGCCCTTGCCGCCGCCCTTGCCGAAACGGCCGCCGCCGCGCTTGGGCCGGTTCGGCGCCGCGGCGAGCAGTTCGACGCACTCCGCTTCGGTCAGCTCCGGCGGTTCCTTCTCCTTCGGGATGCGCGCGTTCTTCTCGCCGTCGGTGATGTACGGTCCATAGCGGCCGTTGAGCACCTGGATGCCATTGCCGAAGTCCTTGATGATGCGATTCGCGGCCGCCTCGGCCTTGGCGCGCACGAGTTCGAGCGCGCGCGCGAGGTCGATCGTGTACGGGTCGTCGGTCGGCTGCAGCGATGCGTACGTGGCGCCTTGCTTCACGAACGGGCCGAAACGGCCGACGCCGACGGTGACGTCCTCGCCGGCCTCGCTCTGGCCGAGCGCGCGCGGCAGCTTGAACAGCTCGAGGGCGTCCTCCAGCGTGATCGTGTGCATGCTCTGGCCGGTGCGCAGGGAGGCGAACTTCGGCTTGTCCTCGTCGTCCTTGGTGCCGATCTGCGCGAAGGGTCCGTAGCGGCCGAGGCGCACCTGCACCGGCTTGCCGGTCTTCGGGTCGGGGCCGAGTTCGCGCGCGCCGGTCGCTTCGGAACGGTCGACGGTTTCGTTCTTATCGTCGACCTGCGCCTTGAACGGCTTCCAGAATTTCTCCAGCAGCGGCACCCAGTCTTCCTCGCCGCGGCTGACCGCGTCGAGTTCGTCTTCGAGCTTGGCGGTGAAGTCGTAGTCGACGTACTGCGCGAAGTGCCCGGAGAGGAATTTCGCCACCGCGCGGCCGACATCGGTCGGCTTGAAGCGGCGGCTGTCGAGGATCACGTATTCGCGATTGAGCAGCACCTGGATGATGCTCGCGTACGTCGACGGGCGGCCGATGCCGTATTCCTCCAGCGTCTTCACCAGCAAGGCTTCCGAGTAGCGCGGCGGCGGCTCGGTGAAATGCTGGTCGGCATTGATCGCGGCGATCGGCACGGCCTCGCCGATCTTCATCGCCGGCAGCTTGCGCCCTTCGTCTTCGTCCTCGGCGTTCTTCTGGTCGCGGCCTTCTTCGTAGACGGCGAGAAAGCCCGGATCGACCACGGTGGTGCCGCTGGCGCGGAACATCGAATCGCCGCCCGCATCGAGATCGACGCTGACGGTATTCAATGTCGCATGCTGCATCTGGCTGGCCAGCGCACGCTTCCAGATCAGCTCGTACAGCTTGCGCTGCTCGTCGCTGAGGTAGGCGGCCACGTCCTTCGGGCGATGCGCCGCCGAGGTGGGGCGGATCGCTTCATGCGCTTCCTGTGCGTTCTTCGACTTGTTGCGATAGAAGTGCGGCTGCTCGGGCAGCGCACGCGCGCCGAAGTCGCGGCCGATGACTTCGCGCAGCTCGGTGATCGCGTCGGCCGACAGCGAGACGGCGTCGGTACGCATATAGGTGATCAGGCCGACGACGCCTTCGTCGCCGCCGATCGCGACGCCTTCGTACAGCTGCTGGGCAAGACGCATGGTGCGGCTGGTGGTGAAGCCGAGCTTGCGCGCGGCTTCCTGCTGCAAGGTCGACGTCGTGAACGGCGGCGACGGGCGCCGCTTGCGTTCCTTCGATTCGATATTGGCGACGACCAGGCGGCCTTGTGCCGAACGCACCAGCGCTTCGCGCGCGGCATGCGCGTCGGTTTCGTTGGTGAGATCGAACTGCTCGAATTTCTTGCCGCGCAACTTCAGCAGGCGCGCCTTGAACGCCTGGTCCGGATGCGCGCACTCGGCATCGATGCTCCAGTATTCGCGCGCCTTGAACGCTTCGATTTCCTCTTCGCGCTCGACGATCATGCGCAGCGCCGGCGACTGCACGCGCCCGGCGGAGAGGCCGCGCTGCACCTTGCGCCAGAGCACCGGCGACAGATTGAAGCCGACCAGGTAGTCGAGCGCGCGCCGCGCCTGCTGCGCGTTCACCAGGTCCATCGACAGCGCACGCGGGCTGGCGACGGCTTCCTTGATCGCACGCGGGGTGATCTCGGAGAACACGACGCGATGCAGCGCGCGTCCCTCGAGCAGGCCGCGTTCGCGCAGGATTTCCGCGATATGCCAGGAGATCGCTTCGCCTTCGCGATCCAAGTCGGTCGCCAGATAGAGCGATTCGGCCTTGGCGGCTGCCTTGGCGATCGCCTCGACGTGTTTCTCGTTGCGCTCGATGACCTCGTAGTTCATCGCGAAGCCGCGATCGGTCGCGACCGCGCCTTCCTTCGGCACGAGGTCGCGCACGTGTCCATAGGACGCCAGCACGTGGAAGTCCTTGCCGAGATATTTGTTGATCGTCTTCGCCTTGGCCGGCGATTCGACGATCAGGAGGTTCTTTGCCATGTGCTTTCCCTGCCGACGGACACGCGCCGCTGCGCTGACGCGCGGAGGGTCCGTTGACTCGATTGAGAGGTGACTGGAGCGTGCTTCCTTATTCAGTGGAAACACAGCGCGAGCGGCGCTGTCAAGCGATGCTCGCGCTGGCTCGTGTCGTGGAGCACGCTTTTCGGGCCGTATTCACGACGGCATAACATTTTGTATTTCTTGACTATTCGCAGTTCCATCGCCGCAGGCGCGCGGCATCATACGCGGCGCGCGTAGGCGCCGCCCGTTGCCACGATCTCGCCTTCGAGTTCGAGCATCAGCAACATCGATGACAGCGTCGCGACCGGCAGCGCCGTGCGCTCGGCGATCTGGTCGAGGTGGAGCGCGTCGTGGCCGAGTGCGGCGACCAGGGCGGCGCAGTCCGGGTCGAGCGCCTGCGCCGGGGCGTCCGCCGGCGGCAGCCGTTCGCGCAGCTGTGCGCACAGGCCCTGCGCCTGCGGCGCCAGTTCCGCGACGATTTCTTCGGCGGATTCGACCAGTCGGGCGCCCTGGCGGATCAGCTGATGGCAGCCGCGCGCGAGCGGATTGTGGATCGAGCCCGGCAGCGCGAACACGTCGCGGCCGCTCTCGGCGGCGTTGCGCGCGGTGATCAGCGAACCCGAACGCAGGCCCGCCTCGACGACCAGGGTGGCGACGCCGAGCCCCGCAATGATGCGGTTGCGGCGCGGGAAATGCGTCGGATGACCGGCGGTGCCGGGCGGGAATTCGCTGACCAGCGCACCGCGGTCGCGCACGCGCGCGGCCAGTTCGCGGTGACGCGGCGGATAGACCTGGTCCGGTCCGGTGCCGAGCACGGCCACCGTGTAGCCGCCGGCGTCGAGCGCTGCCGCGTGCGCGGCGCCGTCGATGCCTTCGGCCAGTCCGCTGGTGATCGCGAAACCGGCCGCGACCAGGGCGCGCGTGAACGCCTGCGCATTCGCGCGGCCGGCCTGGCTCGCGTGCCGGCTGCCGACGACGGCGATCTGCGGGCGCCACAGCGCGCCGGCATCGCCCGCGACGAACAGCGCCGCGGGCGGCGCCGGGATTTCGCGCAGCAGCGGCGGGAAGTCGGCGTCGGCGAACGTCAGCAGGGCATGCTCGGCAAGCGCCAGCCACGCGAGATCCGCCTGGATCCGTTCGAGGTCGGGTGCGCGCAGCCAGGCGCGCGCGGCATCGCCGGCGGCACGTCCGAGATCGCCGCCGCGGGCCGCTGCCAGGGCCGCCTGTGCGCGGCCATGGCGGCCGAGGGCCTCGCGCAATGCAGCGGGGCCGATGCCCGGCGTGCGCAGCAGGGTCAGCCAGGCTTCGAGTTCCACGCGATCGGCTTCGACATCCATCGAGCCAGTCTAGCCAGGCGCCAAAACGCACGCGGCGCGATGTTGCCATCGCGCCGCGTAGGAAATCGCTGTTCGTGAAGACTACGGCGTCGTGTTCGGATCGTGCAGGAAATCGCCCAGGTGCACCGGCTTGACCGAATCCATCACCAGGCCGTAGCTGACGCGCTGGAAGGTGCGGAAGATCATCACGTGGCCGATGAATTCCGACGGCAGGGTGACCCTGGCATCGTGCGGATGGAAGAACTTGCGCGCACTGCCTTCGGTGTAGTCGGTCTGGTCGACGACCTCTTCGCCCGGATGGTAGATGCTGAAGGTCATGCCGTTGTCGATGCCGTCCTCGGAGCCGCGCGTCAGCGCGACCACCTGGTTCTTGCCGACCGCGTCGAGCGCATCGGTGAACGCGGCGACGCGCATGTTGTCGGGCGCGCGGTTCGGCGAATGCGGCACGTACTGGAAATCGTACGGCTGGTCTTCGATCGGCAGCACGTAGTCGCCGGCGCGGACTTCGAAATCCGAATACGTCACCAGCACCGAGGACACATCCGCGCTGCGGGTGACCTCGACGGTGCCGAAATTGAGCATTTCGTAGCCGAGGAAGCGCACGTCGCCGCTCAGCGTGAATTCGTTCGGACCATGGCGCCAGAGCATCGCCGGGCGGCCGTCGCGTGCATCGGGCGTCTGACGGAAGACTTCGCGCACGGCGCCGTCCTTTTCCGGCGGCATGTCGTAGTAGCGGCCCATCGGGCGCACCAGTGCGAGCTTCTGCCCGGGCTGCGCATTCAGGCCGCGCACGTAGACCAGCTGGCCGGCGGTGCCGCGCAGCTGGTTCTCTTCGATGCCGACGACGTGCGGGGCATTCTTGTAGTCGTCTTCGCCGACCACGCGCACGTTCTTCAGCCACTGCTTCAGCGCCGACAGCGGGATCGGCGGGATGGCGTCGTCGAGCGAGGTCACGCGCGCATGCGGTTCGATCGACCCGTTGCCGTGGCCGAGGCGACTGCCACTCAGCACGAGCTCGTCGCCGGGGTAGATGAGGTGCGGATTCTTGACCTGGGGGTTGTCCTGCCAGACCTCCGGCCATAGCCAGGGCTTGCGCAGGAAGCGCGCCGAAATGCCCCACAACGTGTCGCCTCGTTTGACGACGTAGCGGTCCGGATGGTGGTCGGCCCAATCCACGGTCGCTGCATAAACCGTCAGCGTGAAGAGCAACCCGGCCGAAACCGCAAGTAGTTTTTTAAGCATGACGGCCAAATCCCTGATCCCCCAATGGCTTGGCGAGTGTATACGAAAGCTTAACCATGGAAAACGACGGCCATCGCAAAACGGCGATGACACGATCCTGCGCCGCGAGCCCCGCGATTCGCCCATTGATGGGTAGAATTGCCGCCCCGACAACACCTTGCGAGGCGCCCGAGGCGCCCGCATCTGGCCGCCATGCCCAAGCTCAACATCCTCGAATTTCCCGATCCGCGCCTGCGCACCCAGGCGCAGCCGGTAACAATTTTCGACACCAGCCTCAAGCAACTGGTCGCCGACATGCTCGAAACCATGTACGCCGCGCCGGGCGTCGGCCTCGCCGCGACCCAGGTCGACGTGCATCGCCAGCTGCTGGTCGCCGACATGTCCGAAGACGGCGATCAGCCGCTGGTGCTGATCAATCCGCGCATCCTCGAGAAGGACGGCGAGCAGGTCTATCAGGAAGGCTGCCTGTCGTTTCCGGGCATCTACGCCGATGTCGATCGCGCGCTGCGCATCAAGGTGGCGGCGCAGGATGCCGACGGCAAAGAGTTCGTGCTCGATGTGGAGGGCCCGCTCGCCGTGTGCATCCAGCACGAGATGGATCACCTGGTCGGCAAGCTGTTCGTCGACTACCTGTCGCCGCTGAAGCGCTCGATGCTGCTCAAGCGCATGGAAAAGAAACGGCGTCAGAGCGCCTGACGCGCGGCGTTCGGCGGCAAACCGCAGGAAGCGGCCGATCGGGAAGCGCGCCCGGCCTACAATCGCGCACCCTTTCATCCGTCCCGACTTTCCGATGACCCCACCGTTGCGCCTGGTATTCGCCGGCACGCCCGACTTCGCCGTGCCTTCGCTGCAAGCCTGCCTGGCGAGCGGTGCGCAGGTCGTGGCCGTCTACACGCAGCCGGACCGGCCGGCCGGACGCGGGCGCAAGCTCGCCGCAAGTCCGGTCAAGCAGGCTGCCCAGGCGGCCGGCATCGCCGTCGAACAGCCGGAGACGCTGCGCGACGAAGGCGTGCGCGCACGCTTGCGCGACTACGCGCCGGACCTGCTCGTCGTGGTCGCCTACGGACTTATCCTGCCCAAGGCCGTGCTGGCCCTGCCGCGCCTCGGCTGCTGGAACGTGCACGCCTCGGTGTTGCCGCGCTGGCGCGGCGCGGCGCCGATCCAACGCGCGATCCTCGCCGGCGATGCCGAGACCGGGGTCGATCTGATGCAGATGGAGGCGGGGCTCGACACCGGCCCGGTGCTGCTGGAGAAGCGCACGCCGATCGCGGCGGACGACAACGGCGGACGCCTGCACGATCGCCTCGCCGGACTCGGCGCACAGGTTCTCTCGGAAGGGCTCGCGCAGGTGCTGCGCGGCGGGATGCCGGTCGCGCGGCCGCAGGCGGCCGACGGCGTGACCTACGCGCACAAGCTCGACAAGGCCGAAGCGCGGCTCGACTGGAACGAGCCGGCCGAAGCGCTGGCGCGCAAGGTGCGTGCGTTCGACCCGTGGCCGGTGGCCGAGGCCGAAATCCAGGGCGAACGCCTGCGCATCTGGTCGGCCAGCGCGATCGCCCAGGCGGTCGAGGCCGCGCCCGGCAGCCTCGTCGCGACGCATCGTGACGCGATCGATGTCGCCACCGCGGACGGCGTGCTGCGTATCCACGAGCTGCAGCGTGAGGGCGGTCGCCGCGTCGCCGTGCGCGACTGGCTGAACGCGCGGCGCGAGGCGGCTGCACGATGACGCGCGCTGCGCAACCGCCGGCACGCGGGCAGCGTCCGTCGAAACCGCAGCGCCCCGAAGCGCCCGGCGCCGCGTTGCGCGCCGAGGCGGCGCGTGCGCTCGCGCGGGTGGTGTTCGACGGCGCTTCGCTGCGCGGCGTGCTCGCCGAAGCGAACCCGCGCATCGCCGATGCGCGCGATCGGGCGCTGCTGGCGGCATCGCTGTTCGCCGCTTCGCGCTGGTGGCTGCGCTTCAATCCGGCCATCGATGCGCTGACCGAGAAACCGCTGCCGCTGAAAGCGCGCGAGGTGCGTGCGCTGCTGGCGATCGGCATGAGCCAGCTCGGCGTGCTCGGGCTGGCCGGATACGCGGTCGTCGGATCGTGTGTCGACGCGGTGCGCACGCTCGGCCAGCCGCACTACGCCGGCCTGGTCAATGCGCTATTGCGGCGCTTCCTGCGCGAGCGCGCGGCGCTCGATGCACGGCTCGATCTCGACGCGGTCACCCGGCATGCGCATCCGCGCTGGCTGATCGAGGCGATCGAACGCGACTGGCCGGCGCAGGCGCAGGCCATCCTGGCGGCGAACAATCTGGAAGCGCCGCTGACGCTGCGCGCGAACCGCCGGCGCGGCAGCCGCGCTGTGCTGCTCGAAAAATGGCGCGCGGCCGGCATCGCCGCGACCGCGCCGACGGACCTGCCCGATGCGATCGTGCTGGCCGAGAGCACCGACGTGACGCGTCTGCCAGGCTATGTCGAAGGCGAATTCTCGGTCCAGGACGGTGCCGCGCAGCGTGTCGTCGAACTGCTCGATCCGCTCGACGGCCAGCGCGTGCTCGATGCCTGCGCCGCGCCCGGCGGCAAGGCCGCGCATGTGCTCGAACACGCGCGCGTCGACCTGCTCGCACTCGACAGCGATGCCGCGCGCCTGCCGCGCATCCACGACAACCTGGCGCGCCTCGGCCTCGTCGCCGACATCGTGGCCGGCGATGCCGGCGCGCCGGCCGCCTGGTGGGACGGACGTCCGTTCGAGCGCATCCTCATCGACGCGCCGTGTTCGGCCAGCGGCATCGTGCGGCGCCAGCCGGACATCAAGCTGCATCGGCGCGGCGCCGACATCGCGCCGCTCGCGGCCGCGCAGCAGCGCCTGCTGCACGCGCTGTGGCCTTTGCTGGCGGCGGGCGGCCGACTGGTCTATGCGACCTGTTCGGTGCTGCGCGCCGAGAACGAAGCGGTGATCGGCGCATTCCTTTCGACGCAGGCGGATGCGCGCGCGCTGCCGCTGCCGCCGCGATTCGGTCATGCTGCCGGCAGCGGACGTCAACACCTGCCGGGCGAGGGCGGCATGGATGGTTTCTACTATGCGCTGCTGGAAAAGCACTGAACGCCTGCTCGTGCTGCTGGCCGGCGCATTGCTCGCCGGCTGCGGCGTGATCGCGCAGCAGACGCCGGGCACGCTCGTCGTGCGCGACGCGCGCGTCGACGTGGCCGCCGACGCAGCCACGCTCGATCTCGGTCTGGACTGCCGGCTCAGCGGGCCGATGCAGGATGCGCTCGACCACGGCATTCCGATCACCCTGCGCATCGACCTGCGCGCCGGCCGCTGGCCGCGCGCGAGCGCAGCGGCCAAGCGCATCGAGCTGCGCTATTTCCCCTTGTCGCGCCGCTACCAGCTGCACGACCTGGATGTCACCGAGGTGCGCAGCTACTCGTCGCCGGGCTATCTCGTCGCCGCCCTCGGTTCGCTGCGCCTGGGCCTGCCGAAGGCATTCGCGACGCTGCCGCCGGGCACGCCGCTGCAGCTGTCGGCGCGTATCGATCCGTCGGCCTTGCCGGGTGCCTTGCGCCTGCCGGCATTGTTCGAGCCGGCCTGGAGACTCGCTTCCGCGGACTTCGCGTGGACGCCCGCAGCGCGCTGAACCTGCTGCTGCGGCGCGCGCTGCCGGCGCTGGCCGTCGTCGCGCTGCTGGTGGCGTCGCTTAAGCTCGCCGAAGACGCTGCCGGCGACGGCAGCCGTTTCGCCGCGCACTATCGCTGGGTGCTCGGCGCCGCCGCGATTGCGCTGGCGGTGCTGTTGTTCGCGATCGTGCAGCGCCTCTGGCGGCTGCGCGCGGACCTGCGCCGCGATGCGCCCGGCGCGCGCCTCAACCGGCGCCTGCTGACCATGCTGATCCTGCTCGCGCTGCCGTCGATCGGAGTCGTCTACGGCTTCGCGCTGCGCTTCCTCGATGCGACGATCGACAGCTGGTTCAACGTGCGCCTGGAGCAGGCGCTCGACGGCGCGCTCGAGATCGGCCGCATCGTCGTGGACGAGCATCTGCGCACCGCGGAAAGTGCGAGCGCCGATCTCACCCTGCGTCTTGCCGATGCACCTGCGACGGCGACCCAGGCGACGCTCGACGATGCGATCGACGGCCTCGGCGCGATCCAGCTCACCGTGTTCGGCGACGACGGCCGCGTGCAGGCGACGGCCAGTTCGGATCCGCGCTGGCTCGATCCGCCGATCCCCGACAGTTCGCTGCTGCTGCGCGTCCAGGGCGACGGCCACTACGCCGCGGCCGAACCGTTCGGCGACACGCTGGCGTTGCGCGTGGCGCTGCCGATCGGAGCGGGCCAGGGCAGCGATGCGAACCCGCCGGCGGGCCGGCTGTCACAGGGTCGGCTGCTGCAGGGCATTTTCCCGCTGCCGGCGCGCCTGCAGCCGCTGACGCGCAATATCGAGAGCGCGAGTTTCGATTTCCAGCGCCTGAAGTTCCTGCGCGGCTCGCTGAAGCTGACGTTCGCGCTGATCCTGACCTTCGTGCTGCTGCTGTCCGTGCTCGTGGTCGTGCTTGCCGCGTTCGGCGTGGCGCGCCGGCTGGTCGCGCCGGTCGGCCGCCTGGCGGCGGCGACGCGCGCGATCGGCGCTGGGCGCTACGACACGCCGCTGCCGGCGCCGAGCGACGACGAACTCGGCTTCCTCGTGCGCTCGTTCGCCGAGATGACGCGCGAGCTCGAGTTCGCCGGCGCGCGCGCGCAGAAGAGCACACGCGAGACCGAGCAGCAGCGCGCCTGGCTCGAAGCGGTGCTGGAGCGCCTGTCGGCCGGTGTGCTCGGCTTCGATCGCGACGGCAACCTGCGTATCGCCAATCGCGCCGCCGAAGCGATTCTCGGCGTCGCCCTGGCGCGCCATCTCGGCCGCAATCTCGGTGAACTGAAGACCGAGCGCTCCGATCTCGCCGCGTTCGTCGATCCGTTGGCGCGCCATCTGCGCGAGAACCTGCGCGAATGGCGCGAAGAGGTCACCATCGACACCGCCGAAGGCCGCCGCACACTGATGCTGCGCGGTACCGCGCTGCCCGAGCAGGCCGGCTACGTCGCCGTGTTCGACGACCTCACCGTGCTGAACCGTGCGCAGCGCGATGCCGCCTGGGGTGAAGTCGCGCGGCGCCTTGCGCACGAGGTGAAGAATCCGCTGACGCCGATCCAGCTCGCCGCCGAGCGCCTGCGCCGGCGTTTCCTCGGCCGCCTGTCGCCGGAAGAAGGCGAGCTGATCGATCGCGCCACGCATACGATCGTGACCCAGGTCGAGGCGCTGAAGACGATGGTCAACGCGTTCGGCGACTACGCGCGGCCGCCGCAGCTGTCGACGCGCCCGATCGCCCTGCATGCGCTGCTCGGCGAGGTGCTCGATCTCTACGAGAACGACCAGCGCATCAGCCTGACGCGGCAGTTCTGCGACGGCGAGCCGCGCGTGCGCGTCGATGCGGTGCGTCTGCGCCAGGCGCTGCACAACCTGCTGAAGAACGCGCTGGAGGCGATCGGCGAAACGCACAAGCCGCAGATCCAGGTGACCACGCGCCTTGCGCACGCCGACGAGCAGGACTGGGTCGAGCTGAGCGTCGCCGACAACGGCCCGGGTCTTCCGGCCGATTTCGGCGAACGCTGGTTCGAGCCGTATACGACCAGCAAGGCGAAGGGCACCGGCCTCGGCCTTGCGGTGGTCAAGAAGATCGTCGAGGAGCACGGCGGCAACGTGCGCGCCGGCAACCGCAGCCAGGGCGGTGCCGAGTTCGTGCTGCGGCTGCCGCTCGAGGCCGCTTGAAACCGGTAACGGAAGCCGCGCGCGCCGGGCTTCGCCAGGCTGCGCGCGGCGCAGTCAATCTGAAGGATTTTGCATGCTTCGCGCCAACCTGATTTCCTGGGACAACGGTGTCGGCCTCAGCCGCGATCTCGCCTTGATCGGCGCGGCGCTCGGTGCCGATGCCGGCTTCCAGGTGAGCTACACCCGGCGCGGTCGCGGCAAGTTGCGCAAGTACGGGCGCCCGCTGAAAGTCTTCGCGCAGTCGCGCTGGAAGGCCGTGCAGCGCGCGTTCGGCGCGCAGCCGTTCGATTTCAATATCGAACTCGAACACATCTGGCCGGAGTACGCGTCGTGGGCACGCCGCACCGTGCTGGTGCCGAACCCGGAGTGGTTCGGCCCGCGCGATGTCGCCGCGCTGGCGCAGGTCGCCCTGGTGCTGGCGAAGACGCGCATGGCGGAGCGCATTTTCAACGGGCTCGGCTGCCGCACCGCCTATGTCGGATTCACCAGCCCGGACCGTCTCGATCGCAGCGTGCCGCGCGAACGCGCGTTCTTCCATCTGGCCGGACGCAGCCGCAACAAGGGAACCGCCGCGCTGATGGCGTTGTGGAAGGCGCATCCGGAGTGGCCCGTGCTGACCGTCGTGCAGAGTCCGCGCGTTGCGAAGACGGTGGTTCGCGCCGGCAATATCGAGCACCGCGTGGGTTACATTTCCGACGATGAGCTGAAGCGGCTGCAGAATTCGCACCGGTTCCATCTGTGTCCTTCCGAGACCGAAGGCTTCGGTCACTATCTGGTCGAAGCGATGAGCGTCGGTGCGATGACGCTGACGATGGACGCGGCGCCGATGAACGAGCTGGTGCGCCCGGATCGCGGCATTTTGATTCCGTTTGCACGCACCGGAACGCAGGGCCTGGCGACGACGCACTATTTCGATCCGGCGGTCATGCAGGCGGCCGTGCAGGCCATGCTGGCGCTGGACGAGGCCGAACTCGCGCGTTTTGGCGATGCCGCGCGGCAATGGTACGAGGCCAACGATGCCGCATTCGCGCCGCGTCTGCGCCAGGCGCTCGAGGCTGCCGCGATGCCAGCGGCCGGCTGAATCGATCCGTCCGGGCGGGTCTTCTGCAAACGGATGCGGCTCCATGCCTTCCGGCATGGGACAATGGCGGGCTGCCTATGCTTCCGGCCATCGGGCCGGGCGCTGCCCTGCGGATGCTGCGGCCTGCGACGCTTCGCGGTCGCGCGCCGTCCGTAGCCGCTACCCATCGACCCGTTTGGAGATCATCTTGGACAGTATTCTCGTGACCGGCGGAGCAGGCTTCCTCGGCTCGCACCTGTGCGACCGCCTGATCCGCGACGGTCACGACGTGCTGTGCGTGGACAACTTCTTCACCGGCGGCAAACGCAACATCGCGCACCTGCTCGATCATCCTAAGTTCGAACTGATGCGGCACGACGTCACGTTTCCGCTCTATGTCGAAGTCGACCGCATCTACAACCTGGCGTGCCCGGCGTCGCCGATCCACTACCAGTCCGATCCGGTGCAGACCACCAAGACCAGCGTGCATGGCGCGATCAATATGCTCGGCCTCGCCAAGCGGCTGCGCGCGCGCATCCTGCAGGCGTCGACCAGCGAGGTATACGGCGACCCGGAACTGCACCCGCAGCCGGAAGCCTACTGGGGCCGCGTCAATCCGGTCGGCATCCGCGCCTGCTACGACGAAGGCAAGCGCTGCGCCGAGACGCTGTTCTTCGACTATCACCGCCAGCACCAGCTCGACATCAAGGTCGTGCGCATCTTCAACACGTACGGGCCGCGCATGCATCCGAACGATGGACGCGTGGTGAGCAACTTCATCGTGCAGGCGCTGCGCGGCGAAGACATCACCCTGTACGGCGACGGCAGCCAGACGCGCAGCTTCTGCTACGTCGACGACCTGATCGACGCGATGGCGCGCATGATGGATACCGAGGCCGGCTTCACCGGGCCGGTCAACATCGGCAATCCAACCGAGTTCACCATTCGCGAGCTGGCCGACCTCGTCGTGCGCCTGGTCGGCGGCCGCTCGCAGCTGGTGTTCAAGCCATTGCCCGCCGACGACCCGCGCCAGCGCCAGCCGGACATCACGCTGGCGCGCAGTGCGCTGCAGTGGGAACCGAAGATCGCACTGGAAGACGGCCTGCGCGAGACGATCCGCTACTTCCGCGACCTGCTGCAGGCCTGATGCCGCCATGAGCACTGCCACCACGTTCGCGGTCGTCGTGACCTGCTACAACTACAAGGACTACGTGGCCGAGGCGGTCGACAGCGCGCTGGCGCAGTCGCGCGCGGCGGCGCAGGTCATCATCGTCGACGACGGTTCCACCGATGGCTCGACGCAGCTGCTGCAGGAGCGCTACGGCCGCGATCCGCGCGTCACGCTGATCTGCGTCGGGAACGGCGGCCAGCTGTCGGCGTTCCAGCAGGGCGTTGCAAAGGTCGAGGCCGATGCGATCTGTTTCCTCGATGCCGACGATCGCTGGTCGCCGGACTATCTCGAAAAGATCGGCGCGGTGTTCGACGATCGCCGCGACATCGATTTCGTGTTCACCAACATCTGCCTGTTCGGCAACGACACGCGCCGCCTCGGCTTCGCCGACCGCGCGATCGACTTCGGCTTCACCGTCGTCAGCACCTACATCCTCGGGCAGAAATACGGCGCGCCGACGTCCGCGCTGGCGCTGCGCACGGCATGGGCGCGGCGCACGCTGGACCTGCCGCCCGACCAGCTGCCGGCGTGGCGCATCTGCGCGGACAATTGCCTCGTCTACGGCGCCAGCGTGCTCGGCGCGCGCAAGTACTATCTTCCGACCGACAGCGTGCATTACCGCACGCACGGCAGCAACGGCTGGTGGGGCGGCCGCCGCATCGAGAACGAGTTCCTCGACCGCTTCCGCACGCGCTGCCTGATCGAGCTGTATGCCCGGCGCATCGGGCTCGGCGAACTGTGCGTCGACATCGCCAGGTACGAGTTCAGGACCAAGCCGGTGCCGACCTGGCGCGAAACCAAGCGCTATGCCGAACTCGCCATGCGCGGACGCGCACCGTGGACGCGCCGGATCGAACGCGCCGTGCGCATCCTCAAGCTCGGCCGCAGGCATCGCCACGAAGCGGCGATCGAATACAAGGCGCCGCCATGAGGCCGGCCGGCCGGGCGCTGCGCTGACCGCCGCGCGCGGCGTCGTCGATCGGATGCGGGCGTCGATCAGACGCGGCGGTCGATCAGATGCGGCCGTCAATCAGATGCGATAGCCGCGCTCGAGCAGCCACAGCTTGATGAATTTCTGGCGCACGTAGTTGGCCTTCACGTACGCGTAGATCAGGCCGCGCCAGCCGTCCAGGAACCCCGCGCGCAGCACGTAGCCGCGGAAGAAGCGCCAGAACGGATTGAACAGGATGTTGAGCAGGCTCGCGCGGCGGCCCTTCGCGTGCATGTGCTCGGCCATCATGCGCGCGTAGCGTTCGAGGCGATCGAGATTGTCGGCCAGCGACCGGTAGGCGCGATGTTCCAGATCGCCGGGCAGCGTCGCCACGTTGCCGTCGACGCTGGCGTGCTCGTGGATCTCGCGGCCGCTGCGCCAGCCGCCGCGGCGGCGGTCGAACAGGCGCATCACGCGGTCGGGATAGGCATTGCCGTGGCGCAGCCAGGCGCCGAAATATTCGGTCAGGCGCGCGAAGCGGTAGCCGGCGCAGCCGGCGAAGCCCTTGTCGCGCTCGTGCTCGATCGCCGCGCGCAAGGCCGGCGTCACGCGTTCGTCGGCGTCGAGGCAGAGCACCCAGTCGTGCAGCGCGGCCTTCACGGCGAAATCCTTCTGCGAGCGGTAGCCGTCGAAGGCGCGCTGCAGTACGCGCGCACCCCGCGCCGCGGCGCGCTCGCGCGTGCCGTCGGTCGAGCCGGAATCGACCACCACCACCTCGTCGCAGAAAGCCAGCGACTCGATGCAGGCATCGATGCGATCGGCTTCGTTGAGCGTGATGATGCAGGCCGAGACGGCCGGGCGTTCGCGGGGCGTGGACATGGAGCGCAGCCTGGAGCGGAATGCGTAGGGTAGCGGAGCCGGTCCCGATCCACACCTGCCCCTTTTGTTCGCGTGTCCCTGTCCCCATGCTGACCCGCGGCGGTCATCGGCGTGCAAGCGCCGTATGATCGTGGGAGCCGCCACTGCACGAACGCCTGTGCAGCGCGCGTCGAAGAAGACGGACGCCGCCTCACGGCCGGCGTGCCGGGCAACGGATGGGTACATGCGCCACTATCTGCTTTTCGCGACCGAGCTCTACGCCTTGCCCATTCTGCGCCCGCTGGCCGCAGCGATCCGCGCAAGCGGCGGCGACGCGGCGTGGTTTCTGCCGGACGAAGCGGCCACGCATCTGCGTCGCGACGAGCAGCGGCTGGTCGATGCGCGCGCGGTTGCCGCATGGGCGCCGCGGGCGATCCTCTCGGCGAGCAACTGGGTGCCGCATTTTTTCCCCGGCAGGAAAGTGCAATTGTTCCATGGTTTCAATGTGGAAAAGCGCGAAGCCGAGCGCGGGCATTTCCGCATCCGCGGCCTGTTCGACCTGTACTGCACGCAAGGGCCCGCGACGACGACGCCGTTTCGCGATCTGGCGCGCGAACACGGCCACTTCGCGGTGGTCGAGACCGGCTGGCCGAAGCTCGATCCGCTGTTCGCGCCCGATGACGGCAGCGCCGCGGCGCTGCATCCCGGCGATGGCAGGCCGGTCGCGATGTACGCCTCCACGTTCACCGAAAGCCTGAGTTCGGCGCCGCTGCTGTACGAGGAAATCGCGCGCCAGGTGCAACGCGGCGACCGCTACTGGCTGTTGACCCTGCATCCGAAGGCCGACCCGCGCTGGGTCGCCGACTATCGCGCGCTGGCCGGGCCGAACGCGCGCTTCATCGAGGCCGATGCGCTGATCCCGGCGCTGCGCGTGGCCGATGTGCTGGTTTCCGATACCTCCTCGGTGGTGTCGGAGTTCGTCGTGCAGCGCAAGCCGGTGGTCACGTTCCGCAACCGTGCGCCGAAACCGCACATGCTCGACATCGGCGAGGCGGACCAGCTCGAAG
>DASWPR010000493.1:0-18890 GCA_036398455.1 Dokdonella sp. | reverse complement strand
GCGGCCCGGCCCGATGCGCACGCCCGACGGCACCACGGTCGGCGAGCACCCGGGCGTGTTCTACTTCACCCTCGGCCAGCGCAACGGCCTCGGCATCGGCGGCCGGCGCGACGCTGCCGGCGAACCCTGGTACGTGATCGGCAAGGATGTTTCGACGAACGTGTTGTATGTCGCCCAAGGCAATGCAAACCACTGGCTGCAGTCGCGCACGCTCGCTGCGAGCGCGCTGACCTGGACCGCCGGACATGCACCCGCGGCGTCGTTCCGCTGCAGCGCGATGACGCGCTATCGCCAGCCCGAGCAGGCCTGCGCGGTCGAGATCGACGGCGACACCTGCATCGTCCGCTTCGACGAGCCGCAGCGCGCGGTGACGCCGGGGCAGTCGGTCGTGTTCTACGCCGGCGATGTCTGCCTCGGCGGCGGCGTCATCGAGCGCAGCGATGCACCCTTCGACCAGTGGCAGGACGGCCCGGACGGCAGCGTGCTGCCGGTCGTGCCAGGCGCGCATGTCCTTCCTCTCGCCCAAGCTCCGGCATCCGCCGAGGGTTCCGCCCGCTCCCGCCGCGTGGACGCCGGCATATCGCTGGCGCCTTCGACGGCCGGTTCCGCGGAGAACGCCGATGCGTGAGTCGCGCGTCATCGCGCTCGCCGGCGTGCTGCAGAGTTGCCGGCTGGTGCGCGACATCGCAGCCAACGGCCGCGCCGACCCGGCAACGGCCGAGGCGAGCCTCGCCAGCGTGTTCCGCATCGACGCGGACAGCGCCGCCGACGTGTTCGGCGGGCTCGGCGGCGTGCGCCGCGGCCTCGAAACCCTGCTCGATCAGTTCGACAACGGCGAGCGCGACCTCGCACTGACCCGGCTCGTGCTCGGCGTGCTGCGCCTGGAGCGCCGCCTTGCGCGCACCCCGCGCATGCTGGCGGAACTGCGCACCGGCATCGAGGGCATCCAGCGCCAGGTCGATCACCTCGGCGTGACGCATGCGAGCGTGCAGACGCGCCTGGCCGAACTCTACGTACAGACGCTGTCGCAACTGCGCCCGCGCGTCGTCGTGCACGGCAATCCGCTCTATCTGGCCGATCCCCAACGCGTCGAACAGATCCGCGCCCTGCTGCTCGCGGCGATCCGTGCCGCCGTGCTGTGGCGCCAGGTCGGCGGCAGCCAGATCCGCCTGCTGCTGCGCCGGCGCGAATACGCGATGCTGGCGCGCGGCCTGCTTTCGCGCAGCACGCTGGATCGGGGCTGACGCGAAGCCTGGAGCACGAAGAACGCGAAGCGAAGCCGCCGGCCGGCCCGATCTTCTTACTTCGTATTCTGCAGGTCCTGCGTGGCGCCCTCGTTTCCCCAACCCCCACTGAACCGCCACCCGCGGCCACGCCCCCGGCGAACGTCGATGTCGCAGTGCGGCAATGGTTTGCGCGATAATGGCGGACCCTATTCGCCGATCCGCGTCCGTGCGGATCGCACCTGCGGCGGACGCCGCGGTCGCAAGCGAACGCCAGCACGATCAGGAGATGCACATGACAGACACGTTCTCGACCCGGGACGTTTTCGAGGTCAACGGCCAGCGCTACCGCTATTCCAGCCTCGCCAAACTCGGCCAGCGTTTCGATCTCAAGCGCCTGCCGTATTCGATGAAGATCCTGCTCGAGAACCTGCTGCGCCACGAGGACGGCCTCAACATCACCGCGAAGGAGATCGAGGCGGTCGCCAACTGGGACGCGAAGAAGGAACCGGACACCGAAATCTCGTTCATGCCGGCACGCGTCGTGCTGCAGGACTTCACCGGCGTGCCCTGCGTGGTCGACCTCGCCGCGATGCGCGATGCCGTGGTCAAGCTCGGCGGCGACGCCACGCAGATCAATCCGCTGGCGCCGGCCGAACTGGTCATCGACCATTCGGTACAGGTCGACGCGTTTGGTTCGGCCAGTGCGCTCGAGACCAATGTCGAAATCGAATTCGAGCGCAACCAGGAGCGCTATTCGTTCCTGCGCTGGGGCCAGAAGGCGTTCAACAACTTCAAGGTGGTGCCGCCGCGCACCGGCATCGTGCACCAGGTCAACCTGGAGCATCTGGCCCGCGTCGTCTTCACCGCCGAGCGCGACGGCGAAACCTGGGCCTACCCGGATACGGTGTTCGGCACCGATTCGCACACCACCATGATCAACGGCCTCGGCGTACTCGGCTGGGGCGTCGGCGGCATCGAGGCGGAAGCCGCGATGCTCGGCCAGCCTTCCTCGATGCTGATCCCGCAGGTGGTCGGCTTCAAGCTGATCGGCAAGCTCGGCGAAGGCATCACCGCGACCGATCTGGTGCTGACCGTGACGCAGATGCTGCGCAAGCTCGGCGTGGTCGGCAAGTTCGTCGAGTTCTTCGGCGACGGCCTCAAGCATCTGCCGCTGGCCGATCGCGCCACCATCGCCAACATGGCGCCGGAATACGGCGCGACCTGCGGCATTTTCCCGGTCGACCAGGAGGCGCTCAACTACCTGCGCCTGTCCGGCCGCGAAGAGACGCAGATCGCGCTGGTGGAAGCCTACGCAAAGGCGCAGGGCCTGTGGCACGACGCCGCGACGCCCCACCCCGAATTCACCACCACGCTGGAACTCAACCTGGCCGAGGTGAAACCCTCGCTGGCCGGTCCGAAGCGCCCGCAGGACCGCGTACTGCTCGGCGACGTGCGCAAGAGCTTCAGCGATGCGCTGGTCGGCCTCACCTCGAACCGCAAGCCGAAGGGCGAGGACATCGCCGACTTCGCCAACGAAGGCGGCGCCAGTGCGATCGGCAATCCGGCCAACGACCTCACCAACGGCGGCGTGCGCGTCGAGAAGGACGATTGCACCTTCACCCTGCGCGATGGCGCGGTGGTGATAGCGGCGATCACCTCGTGCACGAACACCTCCAACCCGGCGGTGATGCTCGCCGCCGGCCTGCTCGCGAAGAAGGCCGCCGCGCGCGGACTCACCTCGAAGCCGTGGGTGAAGCCCTCGCTCGGACCGGGCTCGCTGGTGGTCACCGATTACCTGAAGAAGACCGGGCTGCTCGAGGAACTCGAGAAGGTCGGCTTCTACGTGGTCGGCTACGGCTGCACCACCTGCATCGGCAACTCCGGTCCGCTGCCGGTCGAAATCAGCAAGGGCATTTCGGAAGGCGATCTCGCGGTCGCTTCGGTGCTGTCGGGCAATCGCAACTTCGAAGGCCGCGTGCATCCCGAGGTGAAGATGAACTACCTCGCCTCGCCGCCGCTGGTGGTCGCCTACGCGCTGGCCGGCACCTTGAACATCAATCTGGAAACCGATCCGCTCGGTACCGGCAGCGATGGCAAGCCGGTTTTCCTGAAGGACATCTGGCCGAGCAACCAGGAAATCTCCGATACGATCGCCGGCGCGATCAATCCGGCGATGTTCACCAAGAACTACGCCGACGTGTTCAAGGGCGACAGCCGCTGGAACAATATCGCCTCGCCGGACGGCGCGCTGTACGCCTGGGACGATTCGACCTACATCAAGAATCCGCCCTACTTCGACGGCATGAGCGCCACTCCCGGCACGATCGAGGACATCCACGGCGCGCGCGTGCTCGGCCTGTTCGGCGATTCGATCACGACCGACCACATCTCGCCGGCCGGTTCAATCAAGAAGGATTCGCCGGCTGGGCGCTTCCTGATCGCCCGCGGCGTCGCGCCGAAGGACTTCAACTCCTACGGCTCGCGCCGCGGCAACGACGACGTGATGGTGCGCGGCACCTTCGCCAACATCCGCATCCGCAACCTGATGCTGCATGGCGTGGAAGGCGGCTACACCCTGCACGTGCCCAGCGGCGAGCAGCTGGCGATCTACGACGCGGCGATGAAGTACAAGGCCGACAAGACACCGCTGGTCGTGCTGGCCGGCAAGGAATACGGCACCGGCTCGTCGCGCGACTGGGCCGCCAAGGGCACCCTGCTGCTCGGCGTGAAGGCGGTCATTGCGGAGAGCTTCGAGCGCATCCATCGTTCGAACCTGGTCGGCATGGGCGTGCTGCCGTGCCAGTTCGTAGACGGCCAGAACGCGCAGTCGCTCGGCCTGACCGGGCAGGAGACACTCGATATTGCCGGCCTGCTGGGCGGCGAATCGAAGCAAGCCACCGTCACCGCGACCAGCGCCGACGGCGGCAAGAAGACCTTCACGGTGAAAGTGCTGCTGCTGACGCCGAAGGAACGCGAGTTCTTCCGCCACGGCGGCATCCTGCAATACGTGTTGCGTCAGCTGGCGGCGAAGAAGGCTGCCTGAGGCCTGCACAGCGTGATGGGTCGAAAACGGCGCGGTCTCCGCGCCGTTTTCGTGCCTGACAGGCTGGGCTGCGGCCGAAGTCGGCTATGATCGCGACTCCAGAATTTCCTCGGCCGCAGATGGCCCACAGGAATGACGCCACGTCTCGATCGCGGTGAATACTGGCTGCTGACGAATGCAGCCGAAGCCGGACAGTCTCTTCGCGTCCTGACGCTGCCGGAATGGCCGCAGGACGATCCTCACGTCGTGACCATCGATATCGTCCTCAACAAGCGAGGGCACGGGCTCAATCTCGACGAACTCGCTCAGACGCTGTGCCGCTTGGCCGAACGCGGCTGGATCGAGTTGCTGCGAGATATCCAATCGGAAGCTCTCTTGCATCCGGAGAAGGCGGAGATAGGCCGTATCCTCGAAGAAAAAGGGCTCTTTCGTGATGGTGCTTTTTATCGCTTGACGACGAGCGGCGCACAGGCATGGGAATCTTTCGCACGACCGGAATGGCATCGCTACATTCTTCGTAGCTCGTACGGCGAAGAAGACTCACCCACAGAGGAAGTGATTGCAGCCAGCGAAAAATCGCTGAAACAGTACATGGCATCCGTCGCTCATGAAACGCCGATCGAACCAGGCAGCGAGGTATACGACGAACAGCGGCCGTGGCGCGCCACCTACTGGAAAACCTTGCCCGTTGGATTTCGTTGCCGCTATCGCGAACGCGCGGAGCCGGCGCGCCCTGGAGCGGCGCCCACCCGCTATTTCCCCCCGACCGCATGGTTGAGCTCGCGATGGTGTCCTTGGCTGTAGCGACTGCGGGAAGATGGCTACCGCTCAGCGGTCGCCATCGGACCACTGCGCGTTGTAGCACCGCCACTCGCGCTGTTCGCGGCGCCAGGCAGTGACCATTTTCAGCACCGCGCGATGATCGGGCAGCCAGCGCCCGGAACCGTCGGTGACGGTCGCCTCGAACCGCGCGGTCGCGCGATCGCCGTCCACTTCTACTTCGACCCTGCCGATCGAGACGCCGATCGAGCGCCCTGCCAGGAGGCGCGCGCGCAGCAGCTGTTCGACGCCGGCGCGGTCGAGTTCGCCGTTGTTGCCGGTGAAATCGTCGGCGACATGCGCGAGGACGCCGGACTTGTCCTGCGCTTCGGCCGCCGCCGCCATCGCCTGTACCTGCGCGCGTACCGCATCGACATCGGGCGTGTGCGCGAAGGCGCCTATCAGCAGAGCCAAGGCGGTCGGGAACAGCATACGCATCCGGGATTCTCCTGAAAGGTCGTCACGGCATCGGAGCGGTCATCGCGCTGCAATGCGGCTTGCCGCTCGTTCCGGCGTTATGCTGCAATCGCGCGCGTGCAAAGATGTCCAGCACAGGGTAACGGAATCCGGCCTGCGAACGGTCGCTCCGGCATTGCGCGGCACACCCTGCCTGCAGACTCGGAACCAGCGACGCGAAGCGCATACGTGTCCACACTGCAGGAGGAAGAATGACGATCGACGAACGGCCCTGGCTGGCAAGCTATCCGAAGAGCATTCCGGCTGAGATCGACCCGGGCCAGTACCGCTCGGTCGCGGCCCTGCTCGAGGAATGCTGCGACCGTTTTCGTCACCGGCCCGCGTTCACCAACATGGGCAAGCAGATCACCTACGATCAGCTGGACACGCTGAGTGCGCGATTCGCCGCATTCCTGCTCAACGACCTGCAGCTGAAGAAAGGCGATCGCGTCGCGCTGATGCTGCCGAACGTGCTGCAGTATCCGATCGCGATCATGGCGGTGCTGCGTGCGGGCCTCACCGTCGTCAACACCAACCCGATGTACACGGCGCGCGAACTCAAGCATCAGCTCGACGATTCCGGCGCCAGCGCCATCGTCGTGCTCGACAACTTCGCCAAGACGGTCGCCGACGTCATCGACGGCACGCCCTGCAAGCACGTGATCTGCACGGCGATCGGCGACATGCTGGACTTTCCTAAGTCGCTGATCACCAATCTGGTCGTGCGCTACGTCAAGAAACTGGTGCCGGCGTATTCGATTCCACGCGCGATCCGTTTCAACGACGCGATCAAGCGCGGCGCCCGTTCCAAACCCGGACGGATCGACGTCAGCCCGGACGACATCGCGTTCCTGCAATACACCGGCGGTACCACCGGCGTCGCCAAGGGCGCCATGCTGACCCACCGCAACATGGTCTCCAACATGCTGCAGGCGTTCGCCTGGATCAGCCCGAACATGCGCGAGGGCGAGGAAGTCGTCGTCACCGCGCTGCCGCTGTATCACATCTTCGCGCTGACGGCAAACTTCCTCACCTTCGCGCGCGTCGGCGGGTTCAATCACCTGATCACCAATCCGCGCGACATGCCCGGCTTCGTGCGCGACATCCGCAACATCCGCTTCACCGCGCTGACCGGCGTCAACACCTTGTTCGCCGGCCTGCTCAACACGCCCGGCTTCGACCAGGTGGATTTTTCGCAGCTGCACCTGACGCTCGGCGGCGGCATGGCCGTACAGCGCGCCGTGGCGGAGCGCTGGAAGAAGGTCACCGGCTGCACGCTCGCCGAAGCCTACGGTCTCACCGAGACCTGCCCCGCCGTCTGCATCAACCCGCTGGATATCGCCGAGTACAACGGCTCGATCGGCCTGCCGGTCCCATCGACCGACCTCAGCATCCGCGACGACGACGGCCACGAGCTGAAGATCGGCGACACCGGCGAGCTGTGCGTGCACGGGCCGCAGGTGATGAAAGGCTACTGGAACCGCCCCGACGAAACCGCCAACGTGCTGTCGGCGGACGGCTGGCTGCGCACCGGCGACATCGCCCGCATCGACGAAAAAGGGTTCGTCTACATCGTCGACCGCAAGAAGGACATGATCCTGGTGTCCGGCTTCAACGTGTATCCGAACGAGATCGAGGACGTCGTCGCGCAGATGCCCGGCGTGCTCGAGGTTGCCGCCGTCGGCGTGCCGGACGAAAAATCCGGCGAGGCCGTGAAGCTGGTGATCGTGCGCAAGGACCCCGGCCTGACCGCCGAGGCGGTGCGCGAGCACTGCAAGGCCAATCTCACCGGCTACAAGCTGCCGCGCCTGATCGAGTTCCGCGATTCGCTGCCGAAGACGAACGTCGGCAAGATCCTGCGCCGCGAGCTGCGCGATGCGGTGAACAAGACCGCGGCCTGAGGCGTCGGCTTCGCCGCCGGCCGGCGCCGGCACGGCCACGGTGCGAAGCGCCGCAGGCCGGGCCGGTCCTGCGGTCGCCGCGGCTCAGGTCTGCGAGTACGGCTCGAGCCGATCGGCGTAGCCGCCGAGCAGGTTCCACAACGGCGCTTCCTTGTCTTCCGGTATGCGCGCGTAGGCGAAGGCGAGTTCCGCCTCGGTGACGCGCGCCAGCCGCGCTTCGACATGGATATCCAGCGCCTCGTCGAAAAGCATGTCCAGCGCATACAGGTCGCCGATCCTGCCGCTCCAGCTCTCCGGGCGCGCCACCAGCACGCCGGTCGCCGAGATGTTCTCGATTTCGCTGCTCCAGGCCTGGCTGCCGCGGCTCAGATAGACGGCCGACCGGATCGGCATCCGTGCCGGCCGCAAGGGGCCGCTCTCCGCTGGTTTCGTCGTGGTCATGCATCCCCGCACATTTCGTTGCGTCCCTCGCCCCAGGGGATCCCGAGACTACCGATTACTCATATGAGACACAGGTTGTCAATATCGAGTGAAACTTCGGCTAGACTGGCTGCGATCGTCCCGTTCTGGGGCACTGGAGGGGTGCAGAGCGTTTGCCGCTCGGTCTGCGATCAACGAGCGGCTTCCTGTCCTGAGGGTAATACCATGACCGCCGTCGAATCGTTGCACCGTGATACCGATTATCGCCTCCTGCGCACCCTGGAAGATCCGGTGGCAAACGCCCACTGGTGCTTCATGCATGCGCACCGCTTCCAGCGCGACACAGGCTATCGCGCCTGTTTCTCCGTCGCGCTGATGAAGGAAATGCGCGAATTCCTCAAGCGCACTTCCGACCGCCTGACCCTGCGCTCCTCCAACGCGGACGCCAGCCTCACCCACGTCGTCATCACGTCGGACGCCAATGTCTACAATCTCGGCGGCGATCTCGAACTCTTCTGCCGCCTCATCCGCGAACGCAACCGCGAGCATCTGCTCGCCTACGCCCGCCTGTGCGTCGAAGGCGTTCACGAGATCCATGCCGGCTTGAACCGCAACGCGCACACGGTCGCGCTGGTCCAGGGCGATGCGCTCGGCGGCGGTCTCGAACTCGCTCTCTCGTGCCAGACGATCGTCGCCGAAAGCGGCGTCGGCATGGGCTTTCCGGAAGTGCTGTTCGATCTGTTCCCGGGCATGGGCGCCTACTCGTTCCTGTGCCAGCGCGTGAGCCCGCGCTTCGCCGAGGAAATGATGCTGAACGGTACGATCTATTCCAGTGACGAGCTGCATCGTCTCGGCCTCATCGACGTGCTGGTGCCGAAGGGCGAAGGCGTGCAGGCGGTGCATGACCTGATCCGCCGCAACCAGCGCATTCCGCACGCGCGCACGGCGATGAATCGCGTCCGCCAGATCCGCAATCCGGTGACCCTGACCGAACTGATGCAGGTGACGGAAATCTGGGTCGACACGGCCATGCAGCTCGGCGAGAAGTCGCTGCGCACGATGGAACGCCTCGTGCGTGCCCAGCAGAAGCGTCCACAGACCGTCGAATCGATGGAGCATTCGCCCGTCGAGGTCGCTCAGGCCGCGACGTTCTAGGGAAGTCGTTCACCCGCGCGCGGCCGCCGAAGCCCGCGCCCGACATGCGAAGCCGGATCAATGAATGCGATCCGGCTCGCTGCTCCCGGCCTGCGAGGATGCAGCGGGCGCCTTCAGCGATGTACGCGCGACTTCGAGCTGCTCGCGCAGATGCTGGATGCGCGGCTGCCACTCGCGCGGCAGCTGCCAATTGCCGAGTTTCATCGCATCGGACGCGGCGCTCGACAGGCGCATCGCGCCCATGTTGCCGGCCACGCCCTTGAGCGCATGGCACTGGTCGCGGAACGTATCCCACTGCCCCAGCACGCCGCTTCTCTCGAGGTCGCCGATCGTCTTCAGCGCATCGCGCAGGCACTCGTCGACGAACAGCCCGACGAAGCCGTCGCCCAACTGCAATTCAGCCAGTTCTTCCAGCACCGAACGCGAAATCACGTTGTCCGGTTCGCGTACCGGCTTGCCCATCGCGGTGACGGACGCGGCCGGCCTGGACTCGGTCTCGACATTGCCGAGGGCGACATCGGCCAAGGCTTCGAGCAGTCGGTTCAATGCCACCGGCTTGGTCAGGAAGGTACGTGCTCCCGCCTGCTCGCACTCGCGCACGGTGGCCGCGGTGGCATCCGCGCTGAGCACGATGAACGGCGTCAGCTGCTGTCCCGCCTCCATGATCCTGACCTGCTTCAGCACGTCGAGTCCGCTGATTCCGGGCATGTGCAGATCGATGATGACGCCATCGAAACGCTCGCTCTCGAGCGCGGTGAGGACTTCCTCGCCGCTCTGCACCGCACGCGCCTGATGGCCGGCCTTTTCGAGCAGACGGCACAGCACCGTGATGTTGGCGGGCTGATCGTCGGCGACCAGCAGGTGCAGCGATTTCACGCGCGCGCGATGGCGCACGAACGGATCGTCGAACGCGATGATGTTCTCGCCGCCGCGCGCCGCCTTGCCGGCCTGCTCGACCGGCACTTCGACGGCGCGGAACGGAATCTCGACCCAGAAATTCGATCCCTCGCCTTCGACGCTGTCGAAACCGATGCGGCCGCCGAGCAGCTCGGTCAGCGATTTCGCGATCGTCGTGCCGAGGCCGGTGCCGCCGAAGCGCCGGCCATGGCCGCCTTCGGCCTGCTCGAACGCCTGGAAAATACGCCCCTGCGCATGCGTGGGAATACCGATGCCGGTATCGCGGACCGAGAAGCGCAGTGCGGCGACCGTTTCGGTTTCCGCATTGATGCGCGCGATGTCCACCGCCACGCTGCCCTGCTCGGTGAACTTGATCGCGTTGGAGATCAGGTTGACCAGGATCTGGCGCAGATGATCGCCGTCGCCGTGCAGCAGCACCGGCACGCCGCGGCCGGTGCGGATATCGAACACGATGCCCTTGTTGTGCGCCAGCGGCTGCAGCATCACCTGGATGCCGTCGAGCACGTCGGCGAGACGGAAGTCCGCCTCGGTGCATTTCAGCTTGCCGACCTCGATCGCGGAAATATCGAGGACGTCCTCGACCAGCGCCAGCAGGGTTTTCGCCGAAGCCTGGATCACCTCGGCGCATTCGCGCTGCTCGCTGGTCAGTTTGGTCGTCGACAGCAGCTCCGACATGCCGACGACGCCGTTCAGCGGCGTGCGGAACTCGTGGCTCATGTTGGCGAGGAAGCGGCTCTTCGCCTCGTTCGCGCGCCGCGCGTCCTCGGTCGCGCGCGTCAAGGCGCGCAGCAGCGAAGTCAGGTAGGCCGGAATGGCGATCAAGCCGATCAGCAGGCCCCACGCCAGCGCCTGGTTCTCCAGCCAGTACGGAGTGAACAGGATCACCGGCACGAAGGAGAGGCTGGCCAGCGCAACCGCGATCATCAGGAAACGCGGGCCGTAGCGGAGGCCGTTGCCGATCGTCACCCACAGGTACACGACATAGACAGGCGCGAGATGCGCACCCATCAGGTGCATCGCGGTGCCCATCATGGTGTAGTCGACGAACATGCCGGCGACGCGGCGCGCGCGCGATACGCCCGGCTGCAGCGCGATGGCGATCAGGATGCCGGCGCCGGCCAGCGACTCGACCGCCACCAGCGAGAGCACCGCGCGCAGCGACGGATCCTGGAACCCGGTGATGCTGCCGACCCCGAACAGGTAGACCAGCACGATGCCGAGTATGCAAAGCCGGATGATCGCCTGCTCGTGCTCGCTGTCCGGCCGCTTGGCGTAGCGGGCCTTGACCATGGCGAGGAGGGAATTCATACGTTTCAACCTTGCGGGCCTGCTGCCCGCTGCTTCACCCGCCGAGGCTTGGCGGAGCCAGCTTGGCGTTGAGAATGTCGAGAATACGCGCTTGATGGGCCAGGAGAGCATCGACACAAGCGGGATCAAAAAGCGTGCCACGATTGGCTTTCACGTAGTCGAACGCCTCTTCGGAACTCCAGGCCCGCTTGTACGGGCGCTCCGAGGTCAGCGCGTCGAACACGTCGGCCACCGCGACGATGCGTGCCGGCAGCGGAATGGCCTCGCCCTTGAGGCCATCCGGGTAGCCGCTGCCATCCCAGCGTTCATGATGGCGCAGCGCAATCAGCGCGCCCATCTGCACGAAGCGGCTCTGGCTGTCGCGCAGGATCTCGTAGCCGATCAGCGGGTGCCGGCGCATCACCGCGAACTCCTCGTCGCTGAGGCTGCCGCGCTTCAGCAAAACATTGTCGGGAATGCCGATCTTGCCGATGTCGTGCAGCGGCGCCGCGGAGGTCAGCGTCTTGATGTCCTCTTCCGACATGCCGAGGGCCTCGGCGAGGACTTCTGCATAATGCGACATTCTTAACAAATGTATTCCGGTACCGAGATCGCGGTACTCGATCGCCTTGGCGAGCCGGTACAGGGTCTCGCGTTCGCGCTGCTCGACCTCGTGCAGGCCTTCCAGCACGCGGCTTTCCAGCGAACGGGCGCGTTCCTTGACCGATTCGCCCTGCTGGCGCAGCTGCAGCAGATTCTTGCAGCGCGTGCGCAGTTCACGCGGGCGCACCGGCTTGACCAGGAAATCGATGACGCCGGCTTCGAGCGCCGCCTGGCGCACCGGCTCGTCGCCGACCACGCTGATCAATACGATCGGCACGTCACGACGTGACAGCGAGCGGCGAAAACGGCGCGCGAACTCGAGGCCGTCCATCTCCGGCATGCGGTAGTCGAGCAGGACCAGATCGGTGACGTTCGCTTCCGACCAGCGCAGGGCTTCGACCGGACTGCCGAAGTCCGCCGTGCGCACGCCCGGTCCGATCGCCTCGACGACATGCCGCAGCATCGTGCGCGCGGAAGGCTGGTCATCGACGATCAGTACGTTCAAGCAGGTTCTCCACGGTCGGATGCGGCCGATTGCGTCCCTTGCTGCAGCAATCCGTGGGCTCCACGCGCACCGAGTACATCCTCGCACCGGCACTCCACCGGACCGCAGAGGCAGTGCGTGCGTTTGTGCCGTCTAGGCTAGCACAATCGAAGTGGGCCCCACTCATGCCTCGCGGCAGCGCATCGCTGCCGCGCGCAGTCGCGCAAAATCGCCGCGATTCAGGCTTCCGGGCGCATGTACGGGAACAACAATACGTCGCGTATCGACGGCACATCCGCGAACAGCATGACCAGGCGATCGATACCGACGCCGAGGCCGCCGGTCGGCGGCAGGCCGTACTCCAGGGCACGGATGTAGTCCGCGTCGTAGTGCATCGCTTCGTCGTCGCCGGCGTCCTTCGCCTGCACCTGCGCGAGGAAACGCTGCGCCTGGTCTTCCGGATCGTTGAGCTCGGAGAACCCGTTCGCCAGTTCCTTGGCGCCGACGAACAGTTCGAAGCGGTCGGTGACCTCCGCATCGGCATCGCTGGCGCGCGCCAATGGCGAGACCTCGGTCGGATACTGCGTGATGAAGGTCGGCTGGATCAGCGTGGCCTCGACGGTCGCCTCGAAGATCTCCAGCAGGATGCGGCCCCAGCCGTGGTCTTTCTTCACGTGCACGCCGAGTCGCGCGGCATGCCGCGCCAACGCGTCGCGGTCGCGCAGCTCGTGCTCGCCGATGTCGGGGTTGTGGTGGCGCACCGCCTCGGCCATCGCCCAGCGGCGGAACGGCGGACCGACATCGATGTCGCGGTCTTCCCAATGCAGCGCCGTCTTGCCGAGTGTCGCAAGCGCAGTTTCGCGGATCATCGCCTCGGTCAGATCCATGATCTCGCTGTAGGTTGCGTAGGCCTGATACAGCTCGAGCATCGTGAACTCGGGGTTGTGCCGCGTCGACACGCCCTCGTTGCGGAAATTGCGGTTGATCTCGTACACGCGCTCGAAGCCGCCGACGACCAGGCGCTTCAAGTACAGCTCGGGCGCGACGCGCAGGTACATGTCGAGGTCGAGCGCGTTGTGATGCGTCACGAACGGCTTCGCCGTGGCGCCGCCGGGGATCGGATGCATCATCGGCGTCTCCACTTCCATGAAGCGCCGCGGTTCGGCCTCCAGCCACTGCCGCATGAAGCGGATCATCGCCGAGCGCAACTCGAAGACGCGGCGCGACTCGGCCGTGACGATCAGGTCGACGTAACGCTGCCGGTAGCGCTGTTCGACGTCGGCCAGGCCATGCCATTTGTCCGGCAGCGGACGCAGCGATTTCGTCAGCAGGCGCAGGCTGTCCACGCGGACCGACAGCTCGCCGGTCTTGGTGCGCATCAGCACGCCGCCGGCCCCGACGATGTCGCCGGCATCCCAGCCCTTGAACGCTTCGTAGACCTCCGCGCCCAGCGTGCCCTGATGCACGAACAGCTGGATGCGTCCGCTGCGGTCCTGGATCTGCACGAAGCTGACCTTGCCCTGCACGCGCTTGAGCACGATGCGGCCGGCGATCGCCACGCGGCGTGCGGCGGCGTCGAGCGCTTCTGCGCTCCATACCTCGGCATCGGCGAATTCGCCGTGCAGATCGCCGGCGAACGCGTCGATGCGGAAATCGTTCGGGAAGGCGACGCCGAGTGCGCGCAGCGCACGCAATTTTTCGCGGCGCTCGGCGATCAGCTTGTTTTCGTCGGGCGGCAGGGTATCGCTGGGGTCGCTCATGAGATCAGCCACAAGGGGACGCAGGAGGAAAAGAATCGTCATTCCGGCGCAAGCCGGGATGACGGACGATCAGGTCAGGCATCCAGACGTTTGGCGCCCGCTTCGAGTCCGGCCTTCAGGCTCGCCTCGACGAACTCGTCCAGATCGCCGTCGAGCACCTTCTGCGTGTCGGTGCGCTCGATGCCGGTGCGCAGATCCTTGATGCGGCTCTGGTCGAGCACGTAGTTGCGGATCTGGCTGCCCCAGCCGATGTCGGACTTGGTCGCTTCGAGCGCATCCTTCTCGGCATTGCGCTTCTGGATTTCCAGTTCGTACAACTTCGCCTTCAACATCTTCATCGCCCGATCGCGGTTGGCGTGCTGCGAGCGTTCGGTCTGGCAGGCGACGACCGTATTGGTTGGAATGTGCGTGATGCGCACCGCCGACTCGGTCTTGTTGACGTGCTGGCCGCCCGCGCCGGAAGAACGATAGACGTCCGTGCGCAGGTCGGCCGGATTGATCTCGATGTCGATATCGTCGTCGACCTCGGGCGATACGAACACCGAGGTGAAACTGGTGTGGCGGCGGTTGTCCGAGTCGAACGGCGACTTGCGCACCAGCCGGTGCACGCCGATCTCGGTCTTCAGCCAGCCGTAGGCGTGATCGCCCTCGACGCGGAACGTCGCGCTCTTGATGCCGGCCACTTCGCCCGCGCTCGCTTCGAGCAGTTCGGTCTTCCAGCCGCGCGCCTCGGCCCAGCGCAGGTACATGCGCAGCAGCATCTCGGCCCAGTCCTGCGCCTCGGTGCCGCCGGCGCCGGCCTGGATGTCGACGAACGCGTTCGCCACGTCCATCTCGCCGGAAAACATGCGCTGGAATTCGAGCTTGTCGACCTGCGCCGCGAGTGTTTCGACATCCTTGGCAACCGCAACCGCGGTGCCCTCGTCGCTCTCGTCGATGGCGAGGTCGAGCAGGTCGCCGGACTCGGCCAGGCTCTCGGTCAGCGTGCGGATGCCGCCGACGACACGGTCGAGACTCGCACGTTCCTTGCCGAGCTCCTGCGCACGCTGCGGATTGTCCCAGACGTCCGGATTTTCCAGTTCGCGGGTGACTTCTTCGAGCCGTTCGGCCTTGGCCTCGAAGTCAAAGATACCCCCTAAGCGACGCCACGCGATCTTTCAGATCGGCGATGCGCGCATGAATCGGATTGGTTTCGATCACGAGTTGTCACGGTGGAAAAATGAGTCGCGCAGGATAGCAAATCGCGCACGCGGCCGTCGCCGCGCGGCCATGGCGACGCACTTCGCACCGTCGCCGGCACATCGACACACTACGTAACAGAACGCGTATTGCCTGCGACGCGGCTGCCCGATTAGCTTGGAAATGCTCCGCCGGAACGCGCGGAGTCTCTCCGACAAGCAAAGGAACAGCCATGCAGAAAATGCTATTTCTCCCTCTCGCGACCCTTGCCGCGATCGCCGTCGCGCTGGCTTCGCCCGCCTCGGCAATCGATCTCGATGGCGCGATCGGCGCCGGCGCCAAGCTCGGCAAGGCCGCGACCCTGTCCGACAAGGAAGTGATCGAATCGGCCAACGAAGCCTGCATCTACATGGACAAGAAGAATAAGGTCGCCGCCGCCGGCAGCAAGTACACGGCCCGGCTCGCCAGGATCACGCAGGGCCTGCACAGCGAAGATGGGCTGTCGCTCAACTTCAAGGTCTACGAGACCCCGGAAATCAATGCGTGGGCGATGGCGAACGGCTGCGTGCGCGTCTATACCGGCCTGCTCGACAAGGCCAGCGACGACGAAGTGCGCGGCGTGATCGGCCACGAGATCGGCCACGAGATCGGCCACGTCAAGCTCGGCCACAGCAAGGCGAAGACGAAGACCGCCCTGCTCGCGGCCGGCGCGCGCGAAGGCGTTGCGGCGAGCGGCAACAACAAGGCCAGCTCGCTCGCGCAGTCGCAGCTCGGCGGCCTTGCCGAAGCGGTGATCAACTCGCAGTTCTCGCAGAAGGAAGAAAGCGCGGCCGACGAGTACGGCTATCGCTTCATGGTGAAGCACAAGTACGACCCGAAAGCGATGGTATCGATGTTCCGCAAGCTGCCCGGTTCGGGCGGCCTGACCTCGACGCATCCGGGTTCCGAGGCGCGCGCGCAGAACATCGAAAAGCTGATCAAGAAAGGCTGACACCGCAGCGCGGCGCAGGGACGCGCCGCCCGAGCCGGACGCATGGGCTGGCGGACGGCAGCAGCCATCGCGACCGGCGCTAAGCCGGTTCGATCTGCCGCAGCAGCAGCTGCAGGCGCTCCTCGCCGTTCCAGTGATTGAGGTCGAGCTGGAACACCGCGCGCAATTGCGGCGGCGGCGGCATGCAATCGAGCGCGTTGAACAGGATCGCATCGAGCGGCTCGGCGCGATCGGCCAGGCGCAGTTTCAACTTGAGATGCCGTTCGCCGATCGCGCGCCACGAGTCGACCTTGAACACATTGTCGAACGCGGGCTCGGCGAACGCCTGCCCCCACGGGCCGGCGTAGCGCAGCGCGTGCGCCGCCTCCTGCGTGAATTCGTGCGGCGCCAGTTCGCCGTCGCTGCAGACGAACTGCTCGAGCGCCTCGGCGTCGAGGCGCCGGCGCGCGACCGCGTCGAACTCCTGCGAAAAGCGCGCGAGGTTCGTCAGCGAAAGCGTCAATCCTGCCGCCATCGCATGGCCGCCGAAACGCGTGATCAGTCCCGGGCACGCGACATCGACTTCGGCCAGCGCATCGCGCAGATGGAACCCGGCGATCGAGCGCGCCGATCCACGCAGGTCGTCGGCGCCCGCCTCGGCAGGCGCGCAGGCGACGACCGGCCGGTGCAGCCGCTCTTTCAGTTTCGAGGCGACCAGGCCGACGACGCCGGGGTGCCAGTCGGGTTCGTACAGCACGATGCCGTGCGGCAGGTCTTCGTCGCGATGCCGTTCAAGAAACCGCTCGACCATCGCTTCGCCCTGCTCGACCATCGCCGACTGCAGTTCCTGGCGCTGCGCATTGATCGCCGACAGCTGCACCGCGAGCGCGTCGGCGCGCGCGGGTTCGTCGCTGAGCAGGCATTCGATGCCGAGGCTCATGTCGTCGAGACGGCCGGCGGCGTTGATGCGCGGACCCAGCGCGAATCCGAGGTCGGCGGCGACGGCACGCTCCGGCTCGCGCGACGACGCACGATAGAGCGCCTTGATGCCGGCGCAGGCGCGGCCGGCGCGAATCCGGCGCAGGCCGGCGTCGATGAGAATGCGGTTGTTCGGATCGAGCGGTACCAGGTCTGCGACGGTGCCGAGCGCGACCAGGTCGAGCAGCACCGACAGGTCGGGTTCGGCGTCGCGCGATGCATAGGCGCCGAGTGAGCGGCGCCACGCGCGCAGCGCGAGCAGCAGGTAGAACATCACGCCGACGCCGGCGAGCGCCTTGCTTTCGAAGGCTTCGTTCATGTGCGCATCGTGCGTGCACGCTGCGCATTCGGAGTGTCCGTGCGCGCAGCGGTCGAACGCCAGCACATTCGGATTGACCATCGCGTCGGCCGCCGGCAGCGTCGCGCCGGGCAGATGATGATCGGTGATGATGACGCGGATACCGAGCGCCTTCGCCGCCGCCACGCCGGCGTGGCTGGCGACGCCGTTGTCGACGGTGACGATCAGGTCCGGCGGCGCGGCGGCGAGCGATTCGACCAGGCCGACGGAAAGGCCATAGCCGTCGCGGAAACGGTTCGGCACGCGATAGCCGACGTCGCGCGCGCCGAGCAGGCGCAGGCCGCGCACGGCGACGGCGGTGCCGGTGGCGCCGTCCGCATCGAAGTCGCCGACGATGCAGATGCGCAGATTGCGCTCGATCGCGTCGCCGAGCAGCGCGCAGGCCCGCTCGATGCCGCCCAGCCGCGCCGGCGCGGCAAGATCGGCCAGGCGCGCTTTCGCTACGTCCGCCGGCAGCAGCCCGCGCGCCGAGTAGACGCGCACCAGCAGAGGATGCAGTTCAGCCGGCCAGGACACGGGCGCGCCCGGCGCGATGCGGCGCCGGATCGCAACGGGTTTCATGCCGGACCCGCCTTCATGCGTGTGCCGGACGGCATGCGCGCGTGCGCGGCACGACGCGCTCAGGTCTCGTAGCGCACGCCGGTGATTTCGTAGTTGCGCGTGCCGTTCGGCGCCTGGAACTCGAAGCTGTCGCCTTCGTTCTTGCCGATCAGCGCCCGCGCGAACGGCGAGGAGATCGAGATCAGGCGCTGCTTGATGTCCGCCTCCAGGTCACCGACGATCTGGTAGGTGATCGCGTCGCCGGAATCCTCGTCGGACAGGTCGACGATCGCGCCGAACACGATGCGCTTGCCGGCATTCAGGCGCGACACGTCGATCACTTCGGCGTTCGACAATGCCGCTTCGAGTTCGTTGATGCGGCCCTCGATGAAACCCTGCATCTCGCGTGCGGCGTGATACTCGGCGTTCTCCTTGAGGTCGCCGTGCGCACGTGCTTCCGCGATCGCCGCGATGATGCGCGGACGCTCCTTCGACTTCAGCCGGTCGAGCTCGATGCGCAAGCGCTCGGAGCCCTTCTTGGTCATCGGTGGTCGGCTCATGCCAGTTCCTTGTGCAGTTCCTGCAGGCTGTTTACATCAGCGCTGTCGCGGAAGTCCAATGAATGCAGCAGCGCCTTGGCGCCGCTGACGGTGGTCGAGTAGGTCACGCGCTGCTGCAGCGCCTCGCGGCGGATCGAGAACGAGTCGGCGATGGCCTGCTTGCCCTCGGTGGTGTTGACGATGAACGCGATCTCGCCGTTCTTGATCAGGTCGACGATATGCGGACGCCCCTC
>DASWPR010000492.1:0-4381 GCA_036398455.1 Dokdonella sp. | reverse complement strand
AGAAGCTCATGCTCTCGGTCCGCAAGCGGCCGGCATCCCCTGTCCGCGCATCCGGACCGGCGACCGCTGTCCAAATCGCGCCCGCCCGATCGACAAGGTAGCGACGGCAGACATTGCCGCCGATCACTCACAGAGGGCAATCCCATGCACTACCTGTTGATGCTGTACGCGAACGAGGACGGCTGGAAAACCTTGAGCAAGGCCGAGCAGGAACAAGGCGTCGCGGCTTACGCGGCATACACCGAAGCGCTCAACAAAGCCGGCGTGCTGGCCGGCTCGAACCGGCTGCAGCCGATATCGGCGGCGACGACGGTGCGCATTGCCGACGGCAAGACCCAGGTGCTGGATGGACCCTATGCCGACACCAAGGAACAGCTCGGCGGCTACTACATGATCGATGTGGCCGATCTCGATGCAGCCATCGCGTGGGCGGCGCGCTGCCCCGGCGCAGGTCACGGCATCGTCGAAGTGCGTCCGGTCTGGGCGATGTGACGACATGAGCGCGGCAGCGACGGCACTGACGTGAACCAGGCCGGCGCGGGTGAAGGCGCTGCGGCGGCGCGCGAAACGGCGCACGCCGTCGCACGGCGCAGCTACGGCAAGCTGGTCGCGTTCCTTGCCGCGCGCACGCACGACGTGGCCGCGGCGGAGGACGCGTTGTCGGACGCGTTTGCCGCCGCGCTCGCGGAGTGGCCGCGCAGCGGTTGTCCATCGAATCCGGAAGCCTGGCTGCTGACCGTCGCGCGGCGCAAGCTGATCGACGGCGCGCGCCACCGGCGCATCGGCGAGGCCGCCGGCGACGAGCTGCAACGGCTGGCCGAAGACCTCGACGCGACGGCGGCCGATGCCGACATTCCCGATCAGCGCCTTGCGTTGATGTTCGCGTGCACGCATCCGGCGATCGACGCCGGCATCCGCGCACCGTTGATGCTGCAGGTCGTGCTCGGCCTCGATGCCAAGCGCATCGCCTCGGCATTCCTGATGTCGCCGGCAGCGATGAGCAAGCGGCTCGTGCGCGCGAAGGACAAGATCCGCCAGGCCGGCATTCCGTTCCGCGTTCCCGAGCGCGACGAGCTGGCCGCGCGGCTCGACAGCGTGCTCGATGCGATCTACGCGGCCTTCGCGGACGGCTGGACCGATCCCGGCGGCGCCGATATCGCGCGGCGCGACCTGACCGACGAAGCGATCTTCCTGGCGCGGCTCGCCGCCCACCTGTTGCCCGACGAAGCCGAAGCGCTCGGCCTGCTCGCCTGCATGCTGCACGCACAGGCACGCCGACGCGCGCGGCGCTGCGCGCAAGGCGACTACGTGCCGCTGGCCGAGCAGGACGTCGCGTTGTGGGATGCGCCGATGATCGACGAGGCCGAGGCCCTGCTCCGTCGCGCCGGCACGCTACGCACGATCGGCCGCTTTCAGCTCGAAGCCGCGCTGCAGTCGGCGCATGTCGAGCGCCGCCGCTCGGGCCGCGCGAACTGGGCCGCCGTCCTGCAGCTCTACGATGCGCTGTCGGCGCTGACCGGATCGCCGGTCGTGGCGATCAATCGCGCCTTGGCCGTCTTCGCGCTCGACGGTGCCGCGGCCGCCCTCGCGGCCCTGCCGGATATCGCCGGCGATGCGCGCCTGGCCGACTACCAGCCCTACTGGGCCGCGCGCGCCGATCTGCTGGCGAAAGCCGGCGCCGACCGCGAAGCGCATGCCGCCTATGACGTCGCGATCGGGCTCGAACGCGACGAGGCCGTGCGGCGTTTCCTGCACAAGCGCCAGGCGCGGCTGATCCGCTGACGGTTCCAACCCGTCCCGCCTGCACGCACCGCAGTGCATGACGAAGCCCGCGCGCGTCGACGGACGTGTTGTCGCTTTGGACCCGCGCGGATTTCGTGTCATCGTCGGCACTTGCCATCGCCGTCACCCATCCCGATCTATCGCAGCGCACGCAGCGCCCTGTCCGCGCCGCCGTTACGGAGCAAGCACGCCATGACCGCCCCCATCCGCATCCTGCTGCAGACGACGATCCCGCCGAGTGCGGACGATTGGGACATCGCGCGCTTCAGCCTGCTGCGCGAAAACTTGCAGGCGCTGCGCAGCGACGCCGGCGAAGCGATATTCGAGGTCGACGCGCGCAACCGCGTCGCGCCCGGCCAGCCGGACCCGGTGCTGTCCACGCTCGACACGAGCCGTTACGACGAACTCTGGCTGTTCGCCGTCGACACCGGCGATGGCCTGCACGACGAGGACTGCGCCGGCATCTCGCGCTTTCGTCAACGCGGCGGCGGCCTGCTGGTGACGCGCGATCACATGGATCTGGGCAGTTCGGTCTGCACGCTCGGCGGCGTCGGCCGCGCGCATCATTTTCATTCGAAGAATCCCGAGAGCGATCCGCAGCGCCAGTGCATCGACGATGTCGTCACGTCGGCGATTCTCTGGCCGAACTATCACTCGGGCGCGAACGGCGACTATCAGGCGATTCACGTCGAAGGCCCAGCGCACCCGCTGTTGTCGGGACCGGTGCGCTATTTTCCGTCGCACCCGCACGAGGGCGCAGTGGATGCGCCAGTCGACGACCCGAGCGCGCGCGTCATCGCGAGCGGACGCAGCCAGGTCAGCGGACGGCCGTTCAATCTCGCGGTCGTCTTCGAAGCGTCGTCCGAGGGCGGTCCTGCGGTGGCGCAATCGACGTTCCATCATTTCGCCGACTACAACTGGGACCCGAGCCGAGGCGCCCCGAGCTTCGTCAGTGAACCCCCGGGCAGCATGCTTGCGCAATCTGCCGACGCGCAAGCCTCGGTGCGCCGTTACGTGCGCAATCTCGCGCTATGGCTGGCCGGCCGCGATGTCGACAGCCCGATTCATTGAAAGCGATGCGCTGAACGCGATCCGCTGATCGCGCGATTCCCCATGGAGTTGCCGCGTTGAGTGGCACAGGTATGCATGCGACCGCGGCGCTTCTGCGGCCGCATGCAAACGGGTCGCAGTGTTAGGCCGGCGGCAGGCGCCAGCCAAACAGTCGCGCGCCGGCTCAGCCGCCGCCCTTGCGGGCGACCAGATCGGACGCCTGGCGCTTGTGGTTCTGCAGTGCCACCAGCATTTCGTCGGCGAACGCGCGGATGTCTGCGTCATCGCTGTTCGCACGGGCCGTCTCGTACATCGCGATCAAATCATCGGTATTGCGATTGACGTCTTCGATGTAGGCACGCTCGAGCGACACTTCATGATCCATCAGTTCGTCGGCTTCGTCCTGACCCTTGCGGGTGGGGTTGTGCGCGAGGTCGACGTGCTTCGCTCCGGCCAGCAGGCGCAGCTCGTTGTCCGCCTTGCCGTAGCTCTGCACCATAGTGTCGGCCAGCGAATGCACGGCCGGATCGCGCGAGCGTGACGCCGCACGCTTGCCGAGCATCAGCTGGTCCATGTTCGCCGCGTCCGCCGTCTGCAGGAAATCGACGTCCGCGCTCGCCAATGCGCCGCGCGGCAATTCCGCATTTCCGTTGAGCTGGGCCTGTGCAGCGCCGGTCAGGGCGAAACCGATGCACAGGGCCGATGCCAGCGCAGTCTTGATGAAAGGCGTCTTCATGATCATTTCCTCGATGCCGTGAGTACGCCGGACTATCGGGCCGCGCGCCTGAACATCACGCATTCGATGGTTCGAAGAAACAGCGTTGGTTCAGCCCGGCGTGCAGCGCGCCTTTGCCAGCGGCCGCTGGGCACCCCCTGCGATGCCGATCGGGCGTTCGCCGGTGCGCCGCCCGCGCGCAGCGGTGCGCACCGCCTGCCCTACCAGACGAGATCGTCCGGCACCTTGAACTGTGCGTAGTGCGCGTCGTCCTCGCTGTTCGCGTCGGCGGCGTTGGCTTGCCCGTTGCCGTGGTCGAGCACGATTGCCGCGGCGTCGCGCGAGCGGATCTTCTCCGCCGCCGTGCGCGGCACCAGCTCGTAGCCCTGTTCGTGGCGCACGATGACCAGCACGCCGCGTGCAAGCTGGGCACGCAGCGCCTCGTCGACCAGCACGCTGTGGATCTTGTCGCCATCGGTGAATCGATAGGCGATCTCGCCCTCGCGCGTCAGCTTGTGCGTCTCGATGATCTGGCGCACTTGCGCGCGCAGCTCGCCAGCGCGCGCCAGCGCGTTGCGCTCGGCCGCCAGGGCGCGATCGCGCTCGGCACGTTCCGCCTGCAGGCGCTGCGCATCGATCTGCTCGGCCGTCGGCGGCGCCGGCGCCTTGCCGTGGCGATGCTTTTCCTGCTCGCGCGCGGCCTGGGCCACCTTGGACTTCTTCACCAGGCCGGCTTTGAGCAATTGGTCCTGCAGCGGATTGCGCATACGAAAATTGACGATGACTGAGCGGGATATGGCCGATGATTGTAGCGCTCCGCCCGGTCGCCGCGTT
>DASWPR010000491.1:0-7607 GCA_036398455.1 Dokdonella sp. | reverse complement strand
CCGCCTGAAGCAGCGGCTCGCCGGCAGCCATGAATGGATCGAGTTCGAGGGAACCTGCGGCAATCGCGCGCTGATGGCCGGCTGGGGCAACGTCGACGAGAACGCGATCGATCTGCCGGGCGATGCCTATCGCGGCGTCGGATTGCGCTCGTACGATCCGAAGAGCGGCCTGTGGAGCATCTGGTGGCTGGACGGTCGCCATCCGTCGGGCGATCTCGATCCGCCGGTCAGGGGACGCTTCGAGCGCGGCGTCGGCACCTTCTACGCCGACGACACGCTCAACGGAAAACCCATTCGCGTGCGCTACCAGTGGTCGAAAATCACGCCGACGTCGGCGCACTGGGAGCAGGCGTACTCGCCGGATGCCGGCAAGACCTGGGAAACGAACTGGCTGATGGATTTCCAGCGCAGCGCGTGATCGCTGCGCGCCGGTTGCGCGCAAGCCGCGGCGTTCGCCGCGGACCTGCGCGCATCGGCATGGCCTACGGCGCTGCAGCGCCCGGCGTCGTCTGTCCCGTGCGGTAACGCTGGAACCAGGCCAGGATCGCCGACGTCTTCGCGGCCGACTGCGATGGACGCTCGGCCAGGCCGCCATGATTCGCACCCGGCACTTTCACCAGCGCGCTGGGGATGCCGCGCAGCTGCAGGGCTTCGTAATACTGCTCGGCTTCGCTGTCCGGCGTGCGGTAGTCGTTCGATCCGACCACCACGAGGGTCGGCGTCTTCACGTTGCCGACGAGCGACAGCGGCGAGCGTGCCCAGTAGCCCGCCGGGTCTTCCCACGGAAATTTGCCGAACCAGTAGCGCGAGAAATACGGCGTCAGGTCGGAGGTCAGCACGAAGCTGGCCCAGTCGATCACGGGCTTTTGCGAAGCCGCCGCGCGGAAGCGATCGTTCTTGCCGACGATCCACGCGGTGAGCACGCCGCCGCCGGAGCCGCCGGTGACGAACAGGTTGCCGGCATCGACGAAGCCCTTGCCGATTGCCGCGTCGACGGCGCTCATGAGGTCGTCGTAGTCGCGGCCGGGATACGCCTTGTCGATCTTGTTCGCGAACACTTCGCCGTAGCCGGTCGACCCGCGCGGATTGATGTAGAGCACCACGTAGCCGGCGGCAGCGTAGAGCTGGTCGTCGGTCGAGAAGGTCGGACCGTAGGCTGCGAACGGGCCGCCGTGGATTTCCAGGATCAGCGGGTATTTGCGCGCGGCGTCGAAATCCGGCGGCGTCACCAGCCAGGCGTCGATCGGCAACTGGTCGAACGCGGTCACGTCGAGCTTCTGCACGTTGCCGAGCTTCTTGGCCGAGAGCAGATCCTCATTGAGATTGGTCAGGCGACGCGCGTCACCGCCGCGCGTGAGCCAGACGTCCGACGGTCGCTGCGTGCTGCCGCGGGTGAACGCGACGCTGCCGTCGCGCGCCACGCTGTACTGGCCGCCGCTGTAGGGGCGGTCGAACTCGCTGCCGCTGAGGCTTTCGGCCACCGTGCGGATGGCGCCGTCGAGCCCGACGCGCGCGACGCGCACGCTGCCGTGTTCGCCGTAGTCCACATAGATCGAGCGGCCGTCGGCGGCCCACACCGGATTGCCGACGCTGCGATCGAGGTTCGCCGTCAGCACGCGCGTGCCGCTGCCGTCGCGGTTCATCACCGACAGCTGCTGGTTCTGGTAGCCGATGTAGCGATCGTCGAAGCCGACGTAGGCGATCAACTTGCCGTCGGGCGATACCGCCGGCGCAGCATCCGGACCCTTGCGATGGGTCAGGGCGTGCACGGCGAGGCTGTCGATCGAAACCTCCTGGATTTCGCTGTCGACGACTTCGAGCTGCCAGTCCGGCGTCAGGTTGGCGCTGAACAGCAGCGAGCGGCCATCGGCGGACCAGGCGACTTTTCCACCGGCGTTGTGCGCGCCGAACGTTACCTGGGTGGGTGCGCCGCCCTCGGCGGAAACCCAGAACAACTGGTCGTAGCCGGCCTTCTCGTAGCCGCCTTCATCGGTGCGATACACCACGGTGTCGATGATCTGCAGCGGCTCGGCCCATTTGGCGTCGGCCGGTTTGTCCGGCGCTTTGCCGAGCTTCGTCGATTCGTCGGGGACGAACATCGAATAGGCGATCCGCCTGCCGTCCGGCGACCAGGCGATCGCGTGCGGCGTGTCGGGCAGGCCGGTGATGCGCGCCGTCGCGCCGGTCTTCATCCAGCGCACATAGAGCTGCGCGCCCGCCTTGTCGTCGGCATTGGAGATATAGGCGAGCTTGCCGCCGTCCGGCGACCAGCGCGGCTGGCCGTGCGAGCCGGCGCCGGTGATCAGGGGCGCCTGCACGCCGCTGGCGACATCGATCGACCAGATCGACGAGTGCGCGCGGTCGGTCATGATGTCGTTGGCGCGGCGCGCGTAGACGATGGTCTTGCCGTCCGGCGCGATCTGCGGATCGCTGGCGATTTCCAGGTTGAAAAGGTCCGCGCCGGTCAGCACGCGCGACGGGCCGCTGGCCGGTGCAGCCGATGCCGACAGCGTCGGCAACGCCGCCAGCAGCATGGTGAAAAGACGAATCCGCATGATCAGTTCATCCCTCTATGAGCAATCGCAAAGGCCCGCCGGCCGTCGTTGCAGTGGTGCAGGCGGGGCAGGGCAGCCGGCTTTTTCCCATGATCGCGAGCGCTCGGCAATGGGGCCGTGGAGAAGAAACGGCGTCGCCTGCCCGCCGCGGGCAATACGCGGCGGCCCGCTGCCACTACAATCGCCCCCCTTTTACGCACCGCAGCAACGACGCGCCCGCGCCGCAGGACCTGCGCTTCGCGCTTCGCGAAGGACGCCGTCCGGCCGACGCGGCGCGCTCATCCAGGAAAGCCATGTCATCACCGCAACCCACCACCGACGACGCGCTCGCACACGCCGTGCGCGCCAGCGCCGCGCTGCTCGAAGCCATCGCGGCGGACCGCAGTCTGCTCGAACGCCTGTCCGACGAGGATCGCACGCGCCTGCACCAGGCCGTGGCGCAGGTCTATCACCCCGATCCCGTCCTGCGCCGGCAGAAGCTCAAGGCGGCCGAGCGCGAACGCAATGCCGCACAGATCGAACGCGAGGAGGCGCTGCTGCACGCGACCGGCATCCGCGAACTGCGCCGCCGACCGGTCTTCACGACGCCGAATGTGTTTCCGCCGGAAGGCTTCGTCGCGGACGACCGCGAGGACAACGAACCCGAACGACGCGAGTCGGTGGAATTGCAGCATTGCTACGTCTGCAAGCAGAAATATTCGCTGATCCATCATTTCTACGATCAGCTGTGCCCGGCCTGCGCCGCGTTCAATTTCGCCAAGCGCACCGAATCGGCGGACCTGCGCGGCCGCGTCGCGCTGCTCACCGGCGGACGCGTGAAGATCGGCTACCAGGCAGGGCTGAAGCTGCTGCGCGCCGGTGCCGGCCTGATCGTGACGACGCGCTTTCCGCGCGACTCCGCGGCGCGCTACGCGCAGGAACCGGACTTCGGCGAGTGGGCCGACCGCCTGGAAATCTTCGGCCTGGATCTGCGCCACACGCCGAGCGTCGAGGCGTTCTGCCGCGAACTCGTGGCGACGCGCACGCGGCTCGACTTCATCATCAACAATGCCTGCCAGACGGTGCGCCGCCCACCGGAGTTCTACGCGCACATGATGGCCGGCGAGACCGCCGCGGCGCATGCGGTTCCGCAGCACCTGCGCACGCTGCTCGGCCGCTACGAAGGACTGCGGCGCTACGACATGCTGCCGGAATCCACGCCGGCGTCGCCGCTGGCGGTCGAACGCGGCCTGGACGAAATCGCCGGCCTGACGCGGGCCGCCGAGCTGTCGCAGGTGCCGCTGCTCGCCGAGGAATTCGCCAGCCAGCCGCACCTGTTCCCGCAGGGGCGCCTCGACCAGGACCTGCAGCAGGTCGACCTGCGCGGGCGCAATTCGTGGCGGCTGCTGATGGCCGAAGTGCCGTCGGTCGAACTGCTCGAAGTGCAGCTGGTCAACGCCGTCGCGCCGTTCCTCATCAATGCGCGCCTGAAGCCGCTGATGCTGCGCACGCCGGAGCGCGACAAGCACATCGTCAACGTGTCCGCGGTCGAAGGGCAGTTCTATCGCAACTTCAAGACGTCGCGGCACCCGCATACGAACATGGCCAAGGCGGCGCTGAACATGATGACGCGCACCGCGGCCACCGATTATCAGAACGACGGCATCCACATGAACGCGGTCGACACCGGCTGGGTGACCGACGAGGATCCGGCCGAGATCGCGGCGCGCAAGGTCATCGAGGAGCGCTTCCATCCGCCGCTGGATATCGTCGACGGCGCCGCGCGCATCGTCGATCCGATCATCGACGGCTTCAACACCGGCACGCACGTGTGGGGCAAGTTTCTGAAAGACTACCGGCCGACGGACTGGTGATCGCGCGGCAGCGGCCATGAAGGCGCGTATGCCGGCGATGCGGGCCCTCCGCCAAAACGGAGGAGGGCCTCGATGCCGTCGTTATTCGGGCACGGCCACGCCGGAGCCGCCGAACTCGGCCGGGAAGTCGCGCAGCTTCGGCAGCCCGTCCTTCACCGGCAGCACGCTCTCGGCATAGTTGACGTGGACGCCGGGTTTGAAGGCGACGCTCGGAATCGTCGCCGCATAGACGTCGGTCAATCCCAACGTCGGGTGGCCGGTCATCAGGTGTCCGCCGCACTGGACGCAGAACTGGCGATCACTGGCGGCCGTCTTCGCGTAGTGCCCGACGAACTCGGCGCCTTGGGTGACTTTCACATTGTCGGGCTTCCACAACGTGAATGCGTTGACCGGCCCTGCCGACCACGAGCGGCATGAAGCGCAATGGCAATAGCCCATCGCCTCGGGTGCACCGCTGACCTCGATCTGGACGGCGCCGCAGAAACACGTGCCGGTATGCGTGTCGCTCATGTCTTCTTCCTCTTGCTCGGTGATGATGTTCCTGCGGCCTTGGGCCGCCGCAGGGTCTGATGCGCGCGTGCCGGTTTTTCTTCGTTGCGGCGACGTGGCGTGATGCGCTGGGCAGGAGCGGGCGATGTGCGCCGCGGCGGCTTGGCGGCAATCTCGATTTCGCCGAGCGCCGCTTCGAACGCGGCCAGCACCGGTGCCTTCTTCTGCAGCGCCCAGCCGACGAAGCTGCCGCCTTCGAGTGTGCTGAGCAGGAGCATCGCGACGCGGCCCGGCGCGGCATCCGCCCGCAGGGTTCTAGCGGCGATGCCGTCGTCGAGCACGCCCTCGAGCCAGTCGAGATGAAGCTGAAAAAAATGCGCGACCACCGCGTGCATGGCGTCGGGCAGCGCGGCGCGTTCGGCGGAGAGGGCGCCGCACAGCGGCAGCATGCCTTTCTCGAATCCGTCCAGGAACAGCCGCGAATACGCGCGCAGCCGGTCGCCGGCGTGTGCGTGCCGTTGCCGGATGTCCTGCAGCGCGGCGACGAAGCGCTCGATGTATTCGCGCACCAGCACCACGATCAGATCGGCCTTGGTCGGAAAGTAGTAGTGCACGCTGGCCTTGCGCACACGCACCCGCTCGGACAGATCCGCATAGCTGAAGGCGGAATATCCGCGCGTGCGGATCAGCACTTCGGCTTCGTGCAGCAGGCGGCTGCGGGTATCGTCGAGCATTCTCGAAATCTACCTACTGGTTGGTAGGGGTGTCAACCGGAACTCCACCGATGCGCGCCGCCGGCCCGATCGCACGGACTCCTCGTCGCGCTAGACTTCTTCATCCGATGCTGCCGAGGACGCGGCGAAGTGACGACCTGTACGAACTGCGGCGCGGTGCTGAGCGGAGCGTTCTGCCAGGCCTGCGGGCAAAGGCGTTTCGTCGAAAGCGATCGGCGTCTCGGGTCGCTGCTGCACCAGTTCATCGCCAGCGCGACCGACCTCGATGGCCGTGTCTGGCGCAGCCTACGAGCGCTGCTGTTCCAGCCTGGGTTGCTCTCGCGCGAGTATTTCATCGGCCGGCGCGCGCGCTGGATCTCGCCGATATCGCTGTTCCTCGCGGCCAATGTCGCGTATTTCCTGGCGCCGCTGCACGGCAGCGATGTCGCGCGCCTGTTCAACCAGCAGGTGTCGGGGCAGGTCAGGGCGCTGGCGGCCGATCCGGCCGCGACGCTCAGCACCGCGCAGCTCGCATCGACGGGCCCGGCGCATACCGCGTTCACCACCGCCTGGATCGATGCGCGCGTGCGGGCGCGCGACGCCGCGGCGCGCAAGGCCTCGCACGGAGCCAGCGGCTACGGCTATCGCGACTATCGCATCGCCTACGACGCCAGGGCGGACGATGTCAGCAAGGCGCTGATCCTGCTGCACGTGCCGTTCACCGCGCTGGTGCTGATGCTGCTGTTCGTGCGCCAGCACCGCTACTTCGCCGAACATTTCGTGGTCGCGCTGCATTTCTTCACGTTCGCGCTCGTCTCGCTGCAGATCGTGATGCATGTGCAGGCGCTGCTGCAGTTCGCCTTGCCGCCCTCCTGGATGCCGCCCGATGCGGCGATCGACGGTTTCATGCGCGTGCTGTTCCCGCTCTATGCCGTGCTCTCGCTGCGACGCGCCTACGCGGTGGGTTGGCTGCCGTCGATCGGGGCTGCTGCGGCCATGCTGGCAGCGGTGGTGGCGGTGAACCTGTATGTCTATCGTGCCGCGCAATTCATGCTGACCTTCGCGCTGACGTGATGGCACACCGCGCACCGGCAGGCGCGCTTCGATTCATGCGGCCGGACCCATTGCGGCCGCGACGTCGCGTCCGGCGGGGGTTTGCCGCACCAGCGCCACCAGGTCCGTCACGCCGACATCGATGCCGGCCTGGCTGAGCAGCGTACTGACCTGGCCGCGGTGATGCGTCTGATGATTGAAGAGGTGCTGCATCAGCGCTCCGAACGGATCGACGAAGACCTGGCCCGTGCTGTTGGCGTAGGTGAGGGGCTGCAGGTAGTCCGCTTCGCTCGCTTCGGCGGCGAGAGCGACGATGACCTCGTCCGTCGCGCCACGCGCCGCCTGCAAGGGTTCGAACTGGTCGTAGAGCGGCTGTGCGAGCGAGTAGGGATGCGGCATCGGGCGCACCGGTTCGAGCGCGCGAAACGCGGCCGGGTGGTCGGCGAAACGCTTCAGCCAGATCGTGTCGGCGACCAGCAGATGGTTGAGCGTGCCGAATACGGACTTGAAGAAGGCGCCCCGGTCGGCGTGCAGCTCGGACGCGCCGAGCCGTGACGATGCCGCGTAGATCTTCGCATTCATCCATTGGTTGTAGCGCGCCATCAGCTCGAACTGGGCCTTCAGGGACATGCTCTCTCCGACATTGAATTCGCCGATGCGATGGCGATATTGTCGGGCAATCGGCGCTGCGTGGAGGAGGTTTCCTGTCGCGACGGATCGCGGACCGGCCACTGCGCCCTGGCAAAGGCCGCCGCACAACAGGAAAGCCCGTGCCCTCATCGCCTGCGTTGCCGCCGTCCGATTCGTTGATGCGCCACCGCGCCTTCGTGATGTTCTGGTGCGCGCGCAGCGCCTCGTCGTTCGGCTTCCAGATGCTTTCGGTGGCGGTCGGCTGGCAGATCTACGCGATCACCGGGCGCGCGCTGGACCTGGGCCTGATCGGC
>DASWPR010000490.1:0-2876 GCA_036398455.1 Dokdonella sp. | reverse complement strand
CGGACCAGCGGCGCCACGTCCAGGATCACCACTATGCGGCCGTCGCCGGTGATGGTGGCGCCGTAGATGCCAGGAACCGATGCGATCTGCGGACCCACCGGCTTGACCACGATCTCGCGGTTGCCCAGCACCTGGTCCACGGCCACGGCCGCGCGCAGGTCGCCGGCCCGGATCAGCAGCAGCGGCACCTGCGGCTGGCCTTCGGCGCGCGCCGGAGGCTGGCCGATCAACGCGCCCAGGTCGTGCAGCACGTACTCTTCGCCGCCATAGACATAGGCCGCGCCCACGGTTTCGAAACGGTCGCGGGCGATGCGCCCCACGCCGCCCACGGCCGCCACGGGAACCGCGAACTGGGTCTCGCCGATCTGCACGAACACCGCCTGGGTGACCGCCAGGGTCTGCGGCAGGCGCAGGGTGAAAGCCGTGCCCTTGTCGGCCTGCGAAGCGATTTCCAGCGAGCCGCCGAGCTGGCGTACTTCGCTGTAGACCACGTCCATGCCCACGCCGCGGCCAGCGAGCTGGCTGATGCTGTCGGAAGTGCTGAAACCCGATTCCAGGATCAGGCGCTCGAGGTCGGTATCGGTCAGTTGCGCATCGGACTGCACCATGCCGCGCTGCTCGGCGCGGCGGCGGATCGCGGCATGGTCGATGCCGGCGCCGTCGTCGGACACCTGGAACACCATTTCCGCGCCTTCCCGGCGCAGCGCGATCTGCACCGTGCCTTCCTCGGGCTTGTTCTTCTTGCGGCGCTGCTTCGGCGACTCCAGGCCGTGCGCGACCGCGTTGCGCAGCAGGTGCTCCAGCGGCGCGGTCATGCGCTCCAACACGTTGCGGTCGAGTTCGCCGTGGGCGCCATCGAGTTGCAGCCTGACCTGCTTGCCGGTGTCGGCGGCCGCCTGGCGCAGCACGCGGCGCAGGCGCGGCACCAGGCCGTCGAACGGCACCATGCGCGCGCGCATCAGGCCGTCCTGCAGTTCCGAGCTCACGCGCGACTGCTGCTGCAGCAGGCTGTCGTACTGGCGGGCCAGGTCGTCCAGCACGCCCTGTAGACCAGTGATGTCGGCGGCCGACTCGGCCAGGCCGCGGCTGAGCTGCTGCAGCGTGGAGAAGCGGTCCAGTTCCAGCGGGTCGAAGGTCGGATCGCGCTTGTCCTGTTCGCGCTGGTAACGCGCGACGATCTGCGCTTCGGTCTCCAGATCCAGGCGGCGTAGCTGGTCGTGCAGACGGATGTTGGTGCGGTCGAGTTCGGACATGGCGCCGCGGAACGCGCCCAGCTGCTGTTCCAGGCGCGAACGGTAGATCGCCACTTCACCGGCATGGTTGACCAGGCGGTCGAGCAGGTCGGCGCGCACGCGCACCTGTTCCTGCGCGGCATTGGGCAGGGATTCGTCGTCGCCTGCGAGGGCGGCATCGATCGGCGCCGACAGTGGAGCCAGCACGATGGGGGCGGCGACGGCGGCATCGGCCGTGTCGCCGGCAACGTTGGCGACGGCTTCAGGATGCGCACGCGATTCGAATTCGGCGATCAGGCCGGTCGGCATCGGTGCCTTGCGCTGCGCGCCGACCTTGGCCACCAACCCGTGCAGTCCATCGAAGCCGCGTTCGAGCAGGCGCACGCTGTCGCCATCCAGATCTACGCGTTGCGCCGCGACCTGTTCCAACAGCGATTCGATCGCATGGCCCAGGTCGCCGATGGCGTTGATGCCCGCCATGCGCGCGCCGCCCTTGATGGTGTGCAGGTCGCGTTGCAGGCCGGTGACCAGCGAGCGGTCGTCGGGCGCTTCGCGCAGCTTGGCCAGCAGGCCGTCGGAATGGTCGAGCAGGTCGTTGCCTTCCTCGACGAAGATGTCGACCAGGTCGCGGTCCAGCTCGGTGAAGTCGAGCGCGTCGTCGGGCAGTGGAGGCGCCGCCGCGCCGGCGCTGGCCGTGTTTTCCTGCCCGTCCGCGGCCCGCAACGGTTCGCTGCCGGTCCCGACGGGTTCGTCGGGCCCAGCGGTCACGCTATCGCTCGTTTCTTCCACCCCTGCCTCCACTACCGGTTGTTCCGGCACGACGTCGCTCGGGGGCTCGACGGTATCGATGACTGCTTCAACATCGGATTCGGGCGAATCCGCTTCGACTGCTTCCGGCTCTTCGGACGCGACCGCTTCAACCGGCGCTTCGAATTCCGGCTCTTCCACCACTGGCGCTTCAGGCACGGCCTCTTCGACGGCAATTTCCTCGACGGAGAGTTCCATCGCGCCGGCTTCCTCCAGCGGAGTTTCTTCGATGCCGGGCGTCGCCACGGCAGGCTCTTCCGCCGCAAACGCTTCCAGCGCCGGCTCCTCGTCCTGCGCCGCTTGCGTGGCCTCTTCCGGTTCCGGCGTGGCGGTCGCGCCTGCGGTTTGCCCGATCGGCGCGCTTTCGGTCGGCTGCCCGGCGCTGGCCACTTCGGCTTCGGCGACAGGCACGCGAACGGTCTCCGCATCCTCCGCGGCTCCGACGTCGGAAGTTTCAGATGCGGACGCACCCGATGCCCCGGCCGGCGTGCGCACGTAGGTCAGTTCCATGTCATAGAACGTGACTGCCGGTTCATCGGACTTGACGTCTTCGGTCTGGATGTCCTCGGTCGCGAACGCGATCTCCCGATCGTCGAAGACCAAGCCGTCGCCCAACGCGACGCCGGGTTCGTCGATGGTCAGCTCCAGCGACTCGACGTTTACGGCAACTTCGTCCGCAACCGGCTCCCCGTGGCCGAAATACGCCGACAGGTCGTGCGCCGACAACTCGATGTCGCGGGGCGACACCGGCGGCTCGATGCCGGGCAGCGCTTCGGTATAGGTGTTCTGCGCCGAGTCGTCGACGATGATCGCGCTGGGCCTGGCTTCCGGCAGGCT
>DASWPR010000489.1:0-7861 GCA_036398455.1 Dokdonella sp. | reverse complement strand
GATGTGGAGAATCCGCCCCTGGTTGCGGAGTTGAAAGCGGATGCGCGCGTCGATCTGGTGCAGTACGACGCCGCGTGGCGGCGTAAACTTTCCGACATCCTGCATTTTGCCGAACGCATGGTCGCGGTCATCGCCGCCCTGCTCGCGCTGGCGACGCTGCTGGTGATCGGCAATACCGTGCGCATGGACATCCAGGCCCGTTCCGAGGAGATTTCGGTGATGCAACTGATCGGTGCGAGCGACGGCTTCGTGCGCCGCCCGTTTCTGTACGCGGGGCTTTGGTACGGCCTGCTCGGCGGCCTGTTCGCACTGCTGATCGTCGGCGCCGTCGAATTCTCGCTGGCGGCGCCGCTGGCCAACCTGAGCGAAAGCTACGGACACCGCTTCGCGCTGCATGGCGTCGACGCGCCGTCGGCGCTCGCGGTCGTGCTCGCCAGTGCGCTGCTCGGCTGGCTCGGCGCCTTCATCGCGACGGCGCGCCATCTCGCCGCGGGGTTGCCGCAGGAATGAGCGGGGATATCTCACTGACGCGGCATGTGTCGAGCGAAGCACCGCGCGTGCTCGTCGTCGATGGTTCGCGTGTGGTGCGCCAGCTGATCGAGCGCGTGCTGAAGACCGAACTGCCGGGTTGCTCGGTGTTCGGCTGCGGCAGCGGCGCCGAGGCGCTGGCCCTGCTCGACGGCGGCGTCATCGACCTGATCACCACGGCGCTGCGCCTGCCGGACATGGACGGAATGCAGTTCGCGCGACAGGTGCGCCAGAGTTCCACGCAGGCCTACATCCCGATCATCGTGGTGTCCGGCGACGTGCAGGAACGTCTGGTCGCGCGCACGCTGTCGCAGGACGTCACCGACTACTTCGACAAGTCGCTCGGTTTCGACGCGCTGGCGGCGTTCATCCGCGGCTACGTGCGGCCGACCGAGCCGGTCAGCGGTGAAGTGCTGTATGTCGAGGACAGCCGCGTGGTTGCCCTGGCGACCACGCGCATGCTGAAGAAATACGGTTTCGAGGTGGTGCACGTGGTCAGCGCCGAGGCGGCGCTCGATCATCTGCAGAGTCACGTCGAAGGTGCGCTCGGCATCGACCTCGTGCTGACCGACGTCAACCTCAAGGGCGACATGACCGGCGGCGATCTGCTCGATCGCATCCGCAACGGTTTCGGCTATGCGAAGGGCGACCTGCCGGTGCTGGTGATGACCGGCGACGACAACCCGAGCAACCAGGCCGCGCTGCTGCGCGCGGGCGCGAACGATCTGGTGCACAAGCCGATCGAGGAGCGCCTGCTGGTCACCAAGCTGCAATTCCAGCTGCAGGTCTCGCGGCATCTGCGCGCACGCGCGCGCACGGCGGCATGAGCGAGGATCGGGTCAAGCTGGAGCCTTCCTGGAAGGCGCGCGTCGGCGAGTGCTTCGAGCGTCCGCAGATGCTGGCGCTGGCCGAGTTCCTGCGCGGCGAGAAGCGCGCAGGCAAGGTCATCTATCCGCCGGGGCCGGAGATCTTCGCCGCCCTCGACACCACGCCGTTCGATGCGGTCAAGGTCGTGATCCTCGGCCAGGACCCGTACCACGGCCCGAACCAGGCGCATGGATTGTGCTTCTCGGTGCGGCCGGGCATCCCGGCGCCGCCGTCGCTGCTCAACATGTTTGCCGAGATCGAGCGCGATCTGCACATCCCGCGCCCGGATCACGGCTGCCTGCTGCCGTGGGCGCGCCAGGGCGTGCTGCTGCTGAACTCGGTGCTGACGGTGGAGCGGGGCCTGGCCGGTTCGCATCAGGGCAAGGGCTGGGAAGGTTTCACCGACGCCTGCGTCGACGCCTTGAACCGCGAGCGCGAAGGTATCGTGTTCCTGCTCTGGGGCAGCTACGCGCAAGCCAAGGGCAAGCTGATCGACGCTCGCCGGCATCGCGTGCTGAAGGCGCCGCATCCCTCGCCGCTGTCGGCGCACCGGGGATTCATCGGCTGCGGCCACTTTTCGCGCGCCAACGAGTACCTGCGCGAGCGCGGCCACGCGCCGATCGACTGGCGCCTGCCGCCGCGCGCGGAGCTGACGACCGGCTGAACCGGGTTTTCGCCCGATCGCGCTGGCTCCAGAAAATACCCTTCCTTTTCAGCCCCTTGGGCTTCGATCGCGTGCGACACAGCGTTCACTGGAATGAACAAAAAATCACACCCAAATAGAAAACTTGGGAGTACAATACTCGTCAGTTCAGTAATTGTTCCCACGCGGAGTGAGTGCGGGAACTAGCGAGTGGTTTAGCACTCCAAGGAAGCGAGTGCTAGCATTCCCGGATAGATGAGGAGTTCCACCCCATGGGCAATGCCTTGGTTGCCAGCAATTTCCCGGTACCGAGTGCCATCGGAAGCCTCGATGCCTATGTAAGTGCAGTTCACCAGATTCCAATGCTGACTCAGGAAGAAGAGCAGGCTCTGGCACGGCGCTTCGTCAACGAGAGCGATCTGGATGCCGCCAAGCAGATGGTGCTGTCGCACCTGCGCTTCGTCGTCCATGTGGCGCGCGGTTATTCCGGCTACGGCCTGCAGGTCGGCGACCTGATCCAGGAAGGCAATATCGGCCTGATGAAGGCGGTCAAGCGCTTCGACCCGACGCATGGCGTGCGCCTGGTTTCGTTCGCAGTGCACTGGATCCGTGCCGAGATGCACGAGTTCATCCTGCGCAACTGGCGCATCGTCAAGGTCGCCACGACGAAGGCGCAGCGCAAGCTGTTCTTCAACCTGCGCAAGTCGAAGAAGCGTCTCGGCTGGATGAATGCCGAAGAGGTCAACACCGTCGCCCGTGAACTCGGCGTGCCGGCAGCGACCGTGATGGAGATGGAAGCCCGCCTCAATGGTCGCGACGTCGCATTCGACACGCCGACCGATGCGGACGAGGACGAGCGTCCGTCGCCGGCCGCGTTCCTGATCGATCACGGCGCCGATCCGTACGGCATGGTCGAGGCGGCATCGGAAGAAGGTTCCAGCCTCGATACCTTGCATCGGGGCCTGGTCAAGCTCGACGAGCGTTCGCGCGACATCATCCAGCGCCGCTGGCTGCGTGATGGCGACAAGGCGACGCTGCAGGAGCTGGCCGACGAGTACGGCGTGTCGGCCGAGCGCATCCGCCAGATCGAGGCGAACGCGATGAAGAAGATGCGCGCGCTGTTCGTCGCCTGATCCGCACTACCGCGCACGGGCTTCAATGATTCGACGGCCCCCATGCGGGGCCGTCTTGCTGTGTGCGGTCCGCCCCGACGAGACTGCTCGAGCAGCGAAGGGCTGTCTCGGCCTGCGCGATATTTGCTAGGGTGTGGTTCGATTTTCCCACCCGGCGCAGCGCGCCACCTTCTCCCCAGGAGAAGGGAACACCTGGAGCGCCGATGCGGATCACTTGGCTTTTTGCAGCCGCTGTACTGTCGTCGTTTGCGCCGCTCGGCGCGCTCGCCGCCGAGTCGAGCCCGGTCGACTGGGTCAACACGTACATCGGCACCGGCGGCTCCTCCAACGGTCCGGAGTACGGCGGCATGATGCCGCTGGTGACGACCCCGTTCGGCATGACGAACTGGACCGCGCAGACGCGCCAGAATCGCATCAGCGTGAATTCCTACGCCTACGAGGACGGCAGCATTTCCGGGTTCATCGGCACGCATCAGCCGGCCATCTGGATGGGTGACTACGGCTACGTCACGCTGATGCCGGAGATCGGCGCGATCAACCCGACACTGGAATATCGCCGCCTGCCGTTCAAGCACGGCGACGAGGTGACCACGCCATATTACTACTCGGTCAATATGGGCAGCGACGAAGGGCGGCGCATCCGCGCCGAGATGACGTCGACCGATCACTGCGGCTATCTGCGTTTCACCTATCCGGCCGGCGCGCCGGCAAGCGTGCTGATCGAAGCGACGCGAGCCGGGGTGCAAGGCTACGTCAAGGTCGATGCGGCCAAGGGCGAGATCGTCGGCTACAACCCCGATCGCATGGATGCGCACCTCGGCAACCTCGGCCTGCCGAACTTCAAAGGCTATTTCGTCGTGCGGTTCCGCCAGCCGATCCATGGCGCCGGCGTCTATCAGGGCGCGCTGCCCGTGGCCGACAAAACGGAGATCACGGACGACAACGTCGGCGCGTACGCGCAGTTCGACAGCCAGGCCGGCGCCGTCATCGACGCGAAAGTCGGCACGTCGTTCATCAGCATCGAGCAGGCGCGCGCGAACCTGGACGCGGAATTGCCGGCCTGGAACTTCGAAGCCGCACGCGATGCGCTGAAGGCGACCTGGAACAGGAAGCTCGGCATCGCCACGATCGAAGGCGCATCGGACGATCAGCGCCGTATCTTCTACAGCGGCCTTTACCACGCGCTGCTTTATCCGAAGCTGTTCTCGGAATCGGGGCGCTACTACAGCGCGTTCGACGACAAAGTACACGATGGAACTTCGTATACCGCGTTCTCGATCTGGGACACGTTCCGCGCCGAAAACAGCCTGCTCACGATCTTCGCGCCCGAACGCATCGACGGCATGATCCAGGCGCTGCTGCAGGACTATCAGGAAGGCGGCTTCATGCCGAAGTGGCCGAATCCCTCGTACACCAACATCATGATCGGCACGCACGCCGATTCGCTGGTCGCCGAAGCGATCAACAAGGGCTTCAAGGGGTTCGACTACAAACTCGCCTACGCCGCCGTCCACAAAGACGCGATGACGCCGCCCGACGGCGATACGACGCGGCGCTGGCTCGATCGGGAACCGCATGTGCCTTACGAGGCGCGCGCGGGACTGACCTATGCCAGGCAGCTCGGCTACATCCCGGCAGACAAGGTTTCCGAGTCGGCCTCGAGCACGCAGGAAGAGGCGTACGACGACTTCGCCGTCGCGCAGGTCGCCAAGGCCGTCGGCAATGCGAAGGACTACGATTTTTTCCGCACGCGCTCGCTCGCCTACAAGAATCTGTTCAACCCGGCACGCGGATTCATGCAGGCGAGGAATTCCGACGGTTCCTGGGCCCCGCCGGACGATGGCTGGACCGAAGGCGATCAATGGGTCTACCTGTTTGCGGCGCTGCACGACATTCCCGGCGCGATGGCCTTGATCGGCGGCCCGCGAGCGGCCGAGGCCAGGCTCGACGAACACTTCAACGGCGGCCACAACCGGCACGACAACGAACCGAGCCATCACTACGGCTATCTCTACGACTACGCGGGCGCGCCGTGGAAAACCCAGGCGCGCGTCCGTCAGCTGGCGGGCGATGCGTACTCGAACACGCCGACCGGCATCCTCGGCAACGAGGACTGCGGGCAGATGTCGGCCTGGTACGTGTTCAGCGCGATGGGGTTCTATCCGGTCAACCCGGCGTCGGCCGACTACGTGATCGGCAGTCCGCTGTTCGGCCGCGTCGCGCTGGATCTGCCGAACGGCAAGCGCTTCGTGATGACGGCGCAGAACAACTCGGCGAGCAACCTCTACATCCAGTCGGCGACGTTGAACGGCAAGCCGCTCGACGTGCCGGTGATCACCTACAAGGACATCGTCGGCGGCGGCCGGTTGAATTTCGTGATGGGGGCGCAGCCGTCGACGTGGGCGGCCGACTGGCGACCGAAACCGCTGTAGATCCATCGCCGTCCCGGCTCGGCAGCCGCGGGCGAAGGCAGATACGCGGCGGCATCAGCGATACCCCGCGGCCTGCAGTTCGAACAGTTCCGCATAGCGCTTGCCGGCGGCGAGCAGCTCGGCGTGCGTACCGACCTCCTCGATGCGGCCGCCTTCGAGCACGAGGATGCGGTCGGCCATGCGCACGGTCGAGAAGCGATGCGAGATCAGCACCGCGGTCTTGCCGTGCGAAAGCTCCTTGAAGCGCTCGAACACCTCGAACTCCGAACGCGCGTCGAGCGCCGCGGTCGGCTCGTCGAGGATCAGCAGCTGCGCATCGCGCATGTAGGCGCGCGCGATCGCGATCTTCTGCCATTCGCCGCCCGAAAGATCCACGCCGTCGCGAAAGCGCTTGCCCATGATCTGCTCGTAGCCTTGCGGCAGGCGCCGGATCACCGCGTCGGCGAGGCTCTGCTCGGCGGCGCGCTCGATGCGCGCGCGATCGTCGCGCGCCTCGATGCGGCCGACGGCGACGTTCGTCGCCGCGCTGAACGCGTAGCGGACGAAGTCCTGGAAGATCACGCCGACATGCGCGCGCAGCGCGTCGAGATCGTAGTCGCGCAGGTCGCGGCCATCGAGCAGGATGCGTCCTTCGTCCGGTTCGTACAGGCGCGCGAGCAGCTTGACCAGGGTCGTCTTGCCGGCGCCGTTCTCGCCGACCAGGGCGAGCACTTCGCCGGCCTGCAGGGTGAAGGACAGGTTGCGCACGGCCCAGCGCTCGGCGCCCGGGTAGCGGAAGCCGACGTCCTCGAAGACGAAGCCCGTGCGGATCGGACGCGGAAACGGCAGCGCGTCCGGCGCCGAGGTGATTTCCGGCGTCGTCTCGAAGAACGAGTAGAGATCGTCGAGGTAGAGCGCCTGGCCGGCGAGCTGCGAGAATCCGATCAGCAGGTTTTCAAGCAGGTTGCGCAGCCGACGGAACGAGCCGGACAGGAACGTCAGATCGCCGATGCTGAATTCGCCGCGCACGGTGCGCCAGGTGATCAATGCGTAGGCGACGTAGTAGCCGATCGTGCCGAGTGCGGCGAACAGGCTGCCCCACAGCGCGCGGCGCTTGGCGAGCGCGCGATTGGCCGCATAGAAGCCTTCCGACAGTTCGCGATAACGCTCGATCAGGAACGCATTCAGGCCGAAGATCTTCACTTCCTTCGCGGTCTCGACGCTGGCGCCGGTCAGGCGCACGTAGTCGAGCACGCGGCGCGCCGAGGTCCAGGCGAAATTCAGCGAATAGCTCTGCGCGTTGAAATGCGCTTCGCCGAGAAACGCCGGCACCAGCGCCAGGATCAACAGCCCGATCAGCCAAGGCGCGAATGCGATCAGCCCGGCGGCGAAACTGACGACCGTCACGATGTCCTGCGCCTGGCCGAACATCTGGCTCATCAGCGCGCTGCGGCCGACGGTCTGGCGGCGCGCGCGATCGAGGCGGTCCTGCATTTCGCTGTCCTCGAAATCTTCGAGGTCGAGCGTCGCCGCGTGTTCCATCAGCCGGATGCTGGTCGCGTTGGTGTATTTCTCGGACAGCAGCGAATCGATCAGCGAGACGACGCGGCCGAGCAGGTCGGACAGCACGGCGAGACCGAACTCGGCGCACAGCAGCAGGATCAGCAGGTTGAAACGACCGCTCGCGAGCGCCCCGCCGATCGAATCGACCGCGACACCGCCGCGCACCAGCGCAACCACCTCGTCGATGATCAGCTTGCCGACGTACAGCGTGGCGACCGGCAGCACCGCGCGCACGGCACGCAGGAGCAGGTCGGCCAGCAGCATCGACGGACTGGTCGCCCACAACTCGCGCAGGAACGGCGGCAGGTTGCGCAGCGCGACGAAGCGTTCGCGCAGCGACTTCGGTGGCGATTTCAGCGGCGGCGCTTCGCGCGAACCGCCGCGACCGGATGAAGGCGGCGGCGCGCCGGGCGTGGCGCGTCCGCCCATGCTGTACTGGCGTGGCATGCGGGTTTTCCGATGACGATCGCGCAAGCATCGCATAACCGCACACCGCCGCCGCTGCTCGTCCGTCGCGCACCCGCGCGCGCTGCCTCGGCCGATCGGCAGCAGCGTCTGCCGCTTCGGCGAATTCCGCTTTGCGCCGTCTGCGCGCGGGCGCTGGCGCGGCCGTGAGCGCGTGGTGATGCCGGCACGCACGTTGAAGCGCATCGAGCATCCGCGCCGTGCCGTGCCGTCGTGCATATCGCGGCAGACGACGGGATCTTCGCGGAGGG
>DASWPR010000488.1:0-5046 GCA_036398455.1 Dokdonella sp. | reverse complement strand
GCCAGGACGGTGCACTGCTCGCGGCGAACCTGTTGCGCGACGGCATCGAGGTGATAGGCACGCATCGACCGCTGCGCGCGCCCGATCCATGGCGCCTGCGCGGGCTTCGCATCGCCGATCACGCGCGGCTGCATCTGCTCGCACTCGACCCGACCGATGCCGCGGCCTGCGCTGCTGTGCTGGCGCAGACGCAGCCGGACGCGGTGTTTCATCTGGCCGGCCAGTCGCGCGTCGCCGATTCGTTCCGCGATCCGCGCGCGAGCGTCGATGCGAACGGCCTCAGCACGATCAACCTGCTCGAAGCGCTGCGAATGCACGCGCCGCAGGCCCATCTGGTGCTGGCTGCCAGCGCGGAGATTTTCGGCTCGCCCGTCGATTCGCCGCAGAACGAAGAGACCGCGCTGACGGCGCGTTCGCCATACGGACTATCGAAGCTGCTGGCACACGCGGCGGTCGGCAGCTGGCGCGCGAGCTACGGCCTGCGCGCGTCCAGCGCAATCCTGTTCAACCACGAATCGGAGTGGCGCGACGAGGCATTCGTCACGCGCAAGCTGACGCGCGCCGCCGCGCGCATCGCGCTCGGGCGCGAGGAAGCGGTCCTGCTCGGCAACCTCGACGCACGCCGGGATTTCGGCTACGCCCCCGACTACGTCGCGGCGATGGCGGCGATGGCGCGGCGCGGCGCGGGCGAGGACTATGTGCTCGCGACCGGCGTCGCCGCCAGCGTGCGCGATTTCGCCGGCGCTGCGTTCGCGGCTGCCGGCATCGCGCTGGACTGGCGCGGTGCGGGCGCCGCGGAAGTCGGCGTCGAGCGCGGCGGCGATCGTATCCGCGTGCGCGTCGATCCGGCCTTGTTGCGCCCGCTCGATGCGCCGCTGCTGGTCGGCGATGCGGCGAAGGCGCGGCGCGAGCTCGGCTTCCACCCGAGCCTGGACCTCGCCGGGCTGGCGCAGCGGATGGTCGAGGCCGACCTCGCGCGCGAGAACGAACGAACGTGATCCGCGCATGAAAGTGATCCTCAACGTCGATGCGATCACGGCACCGCTGACCGGCATCGGGCGCTATGCGCTCGAACTCGCGCGCGGCCTCGGCGTACATCCGGACATCGAGGCCCTGCGCCTGTACTCGGCGTACCGCTGGGTCGACGACGCCGAGCACGCACTCGGCGCGAACGCGACGATCGCCAGCCTGCGCCGCAACGTGCCGTTCAAGAGCGCCGCGCTCGAAGCCTATACGCAATTGCGTTCCGCGCTGTTCCGCCTGCACACGCGTCGACTCGAGGGCTGGCTGCTGCACACGCCGAACTACGTGCTGATGCCGTTCGCCGGCCCCGCGCTGACGACGATCCACGATCTGTCCTGGCTGAACTATCCGCAGACGCATCCGATCGAACGCGTGCGCTTTCTCGACCGGCATCTGCCGCGCACGCTCGACAAGGCTGCTGCGATCTTCACCGACTCGCAGTTCATTGCCGACGAAATCGTCACCAAACTCGCCGTGCCGCGGGCGAAGCTGCGCGTGGTGCCGCTCGGCGTCGACGCCGCGTATCGGCCGCGCCCGCGCGACGAACTGCTGCCGTCGCTGAGCAAGCATGGCCTTGCCGGCAGCGACTACCTGCTGGTCGTCGCCACGCAGGAACCGCGCAAGAATCTCGCCCGCCTCGCCCGCGCCTATGCGGGCCTGCCGGCGCCGCTGCGCAAGCGTCATCCGCTGGTGATCGTCGGTGCGCGCGGCTGGCTGAATGCCGAACTCGAACAGGTGCTGCCCGCGCTGGAAGCCCGCGGCGAGGTGCGCCGGCTCGGCTATGTCGCCGAGGACGAGCTGCCGCTGATCTATGCCGGCGCCCATGCGTTCGCATTCCCGTCCCTCTACGAGGGTTTCGGCTTGCCCGTGCTGGAGGCGATGGCGAGCGGCATCCCGGTGCTGACCTCGAACGTGTCCTCGCTGCCGGAAGTGGCGCGCGACGACGCCGGAGCGCTCGCGCTGACGATCGATCCGCTCGATGAAACGTCCATGCGCGACGGCCTGGCGCGCCTGCTGCAGGACGACCCCTGGCGTATCGAAGCAGCGGCGCGCGGCGCGGCGCGCGGCACGCAGTTCACCTGGATGCGCTGCGTCGAAGCGACCGTCGCGGTGTATCGGGAAGTGCTCGCGCGCGCCTGAGGCGGATTGAGTTCGCACCGCGAACGGCGATAGTCTGCGGAGCATTTTGCGGAGATGACGATGAAGGATCGGTTTTCCGGCGTGGCGCTCGGCCGCGTCGCCTTGCTTGCCTGCACATGGATGGCGCAATCGGCCCTGGCGCAGGCGCTGCAGCCGCAGCCGCCGGCCGCCCCGGCAACGGCCGGCACGCCGGTTTCGGCCGCGGCCGAAGGCATCTACGCGGGCACGCGATCGAGCCTGCTGCAGATCCGCACGCTGGTGGAAACGGCCAACCGCCAGTCGACGATCGGCTCCGGCTTCCTGATCGGCGCCGACGGGCTGGCGATCACGAACTACCATGTCGTTTCGCAGTACGTGCTGGAACCAAAGACCTACCGCCTCGAATATGCGCGGCCGGACGGCACGCACGGCGCCCTGAAACTGCTCGCGATCGACATCGCGAACGATCTGTCGGTGGTCCAGCTCGACGGCACCGACCTGCCGCATCTGGACTTCGACCCGACCGCCGTCGCCGGCGAACTGCCGCGCGGCGAGCGCGTCTACGCGATGGGCAATCCGCTCGACCTCGGCTTCACGATCGTCGAAGGCACCTACAACGGCCTGGTCGAACGCAGCTACAACGAGCGCGTGCACTTCACCGGCGCGATCAATCCCGGCATGAGCGGCGGCCCGGCGGTGACCGGTGAGGGCAAGGTGGTCGGCATCAATGTCGCCAAGCGGCTCGACGGCGAACTGGTCAGTTTCCTGGTGCCGGCCCGCAAGGCCGCCGCCCTGCTGGAGCGGGCGCGCACGAATGCGCCGCTGACGCTCGCACAGGCGCGCGAGGAGATCGACCGCCAGCTGCTGGCCTGGCAGGACGGCTTCTACCGGGCGCTCGAAGAGAAAGGCTTTCGCGCGACGAAATTCGGCCCCTACCAGGCGCCCGAAAGCGCCGCCGACTGGTTCAACTGCTGGGCGCGAACCAATGCCGAGCAGACCCCGAAGCCGCGCGCGCAGATGGACAGCTCCAGCTGCAACTCGCAGAGCTCGCTGTTCATCGCCGAGGACATCGAAAGCGGACGCAGCGAGCTGACGCACGCGTACGTGCGCAGCGTCGACCTCAACGCGTTCCAGTTCGCCGCATTCCTGTCGCAGTACTACGGCGCGGCATCGATGTCGCGCTCGTGGTCGCGCAAGCGCCTGACCCAGCCGCAGTGCCACGAGGATTTCGTCGCTCCGGCCGACGCCGCCACCGCGCCGACGCTGCGCGCGGTCTGGTGCGCGCGCGCCTATCGCGACTTCGCCGGCGTCTACGACATCGCGCTGACCACGGTGACGCAGGATCGCGACAAGGAGGCGCTGGTCTCGCGCCTGGCGCTGCAGGGCGTCAGCTACGACAACGCACTGGCGCTGGCGAAGCGCTTCATGGGAGAAATCGCATGGACGAAGTGACGCGGACGGACGGCGTGCGGCCCGACGTGGTCTGGCTGGAAATTCTCGGACGCCATCGCGACGTCGTCTCGCGCACGCGGCTGGCTGCGAAGTCGATCACGCTCGGGCGCGCCTACGACAACGATATCGTGCTCGACGATCCGCACGTCGGCGCCCATCATCTGCGCATCGCACGCGGCGACGACGGCGCCTGGGTCGCGGAGGATCTCGGCAGCATCAATGGACTGGTCGTCGACGGCGAGCGCGTGCGGCGCGAACGCGTCGTGCTGGGCGACGCGACCACGGTGCTCGCCGGCCATACCGGCCTGCGCCTGCGCCACGCCACCGACGCGGTGCCGGCCGAACTGCCGCTGGTGCGCAGCGCGCCGCGCTGGCCGCTCGCGCTCGTCTGCATCGTCGTGCTGTTCGCCCTCGAATGGCTGGGCCTGTGGCTCGGCGAAACCGGCGAGCCGAAACTGATCCGCTATCTCACGCCGCTGGCGACGATCGCGATCGCGATCGCGGTCTGGACGACGCTGTGGAGCGTGGTCTCACGCGTATTCAGCGGTCACGCGCGTTTCGGCCTGCACCTGCTGATCGTCGCTGCGGGCCTGCTCGCTTTCTCGCTGTACGATCAGTTGAGCGATCTCGGCGCGTTCGCGCTGTCGTGGACGCGCTTGTCGAACACCGTCTACATCGTGGCCTGGCTGACCTTCGCGGCGGTCTGCTTCGCGCATCTGCGCGCCCTCGGCAACACGAAGCTGCCGTGGAAGGCGACGGCGGTGATCGCGCTGGCCGCGCTCGGGATCACCATGCAGAGCCTGAAACTGTCCGACTGGCGCGCCAGCTCCGGCCAGGCGGCGACCCTGCAGAAACTCGAACCGCCGTCGATCCGCATCGTTTCCGCGCAGGCCGAAAACGCATTCTTCGCCAGCAACGATGCGCTGAAAGCGGATCTGGACAAGGCTCGCAGCGAAGAGCCGACCGGCGACGGCGCCGAAGCGGGAAGCGGCGAGGACTGAGCGGCGGCTTTTTCGCGCGGCGTCGGTCCGACGCCGCTGCGACTTAGCGGACGCCGCTTGCCGCAGCGGCGGCAGGGGCCGGAGCACCCGTCTGCTGCGCCAACTGCGCCGGCGGCGGCGTTTCGAAATCGAGGATCGCGATCGTGTCGGCGTGGCGTACGGGCGCCCGGTATGGCGGCGCGGTGAGCGCGTGCCACCAGTCGGCCAGGGCAACGCGCAGCGGCTTGTCCGGCCGGGAAGGCTGGGCGAGCACATCGATGCCGCCGATCGCATCGCGCCCGCTCGCCAGCGACGCGGCATACACGCGTACCTGGGCGAACTTGCCGCGCGCGGCGGCCGGTACCGCCAGGCGGAAGCGGGTTTCGCGGGTTCGATAATTCGCCGAACTCAAGCGCGTTCCCTTCGCATCGAGCCAGTCGACCACGACGCTGCCGTCGAAGCGCGGCTGTTC